>CAZZML010000007.1:0-22332 GCA_964654735.1 uncultured Roseivirgaceae bacterium
GGTGAAGGTTCAGATGAAGTCCTTGGTGGATATGATATTTTTAAAGAGTCGAAAATACGACAATTCTGGGCAAAGAATCCTAAGTCTACATTCAGACCACTTTTATTAAAACGATTATATCCATATCTTGATTTGTCGAAAGGGCAGGCTTATTTACAGAATTTTTTTGGCACAGCCATCCAGGAGCCAGATTTATTATGGTTTTCACACTTGCCACGCTGGGAAATGACATCAAAGTGTAAAGCTTTCTTTTCAAATGACATGAAGTCACATTTAAATAAAGATGCAATTGACAGAATTGCTGAAACATTCCCTCCACAAATGTCAAATTGGCACTCGTTTAATCGTAGCCAGTATATTGAAGCAAAATCATTAATGAGTGGTTATTTGTTATGTTCGCAGGGTGACCGTGCTTTGATGAGTAATTCTATTGAAGGACGTTTTCCCTTTCTTGATCACAGAGTGATTGAATTTGCAAATCGAATACATCCAAAGCATAAAATGAAAGTTCTGAATGAAAAATATTTGCTTAAAAAATCAGAAAGCCTGTATGTCCCAGAGACAATAATTAAACGATATAAACAACCCTATCGTGCTCCTGATATTCCAGCATTTTTCGGTGCCAGTGGTTCCCCTGAATATGTTAATACTCTATTAAGTAAAGAAAAAATTGCGGACTATGGTTATTTTGATCCTAATAGGGTTGAGCGTTTAGTTAAAAAAATTAAACGGGGCCTGGCTATAGGACATAAAGATAATATGTCGTTGGTAGGTATTTTATCAACACAAATATGGATTAACATCTTTATTGAAAACAACAAAGCAAGTTTTTGGAAAAAATAATTTAACGTAATAATATGAGGAAAAAAATGTCAATCGAACGAAATGTAAGAGGTTATATACTGGAAAATTTCCTTTTCACCGATGAATCATCATCAGTGTTGGCAGATAGTGATTCATTTCTTGATAAGGGAATAATTGATTCAACAGGTATTCTTGAAGTGATTTATTTTTTAGAAGATGAGTTTGGTATTAGTGTTGAAGATGATGAGATGATACCAGAGAATCTTGATTCGGTAGATAATATCGTTGCTTTTATCAATAGAAAAGATGGCAAATAGATTATACTTTTAGGTGTAAGAGATAGTTAATATGATAATTAACCATCAAAGATATCTTTGTGAAACCTTACTGGATTCTGCAGAGTATCATCCTGAAAAGATCGCTGTTGTAGTTGAAGGGAAGTCGTATACTTATAATGACCTATTGGTAAGTTCAAAGAAATTAGCAAATGCACTTATAGAACGTGGTCTTAAACGAGGAGATCGCGTTGCTATATATATGGACAATACATGGCCATGTATTGTCAGTATTTATGCGGCATCTTTTGCTGGCGGCGTGTTTTTACTTATTAACCCACAAACAAAACCAGACAAGCTTAAATATATCATATTGGATAGTGGTGCATATATATTGCTATCTGATTCACACTTGTGGAGACAGATAAACGAAGCATTGGAGAATTTACCAGATATTCAGCATATAATATGCAGTGGCAATAGAGTTGATTTTGAAAAGTTAAAGATTGCACGTACTACCAGTATCATCCCTTTTGATGATGTAATCGAGTTGGCTGAGAAAATTGACTGGCATGCTAATATTACGCCCACTGATCTTGCCGCATTGATTTATACATCCGGTAGTACAGGAGAACCCAAGGGGGTGATGCATTCTCATCAGTCCATGATGTTTGCTGTAGGTAGTTTGACTGAATATCTTCGATTAAATGAAGACCATGTGTTAATGAATTTTTTACCGTTAGCCTTTGATTACGGTCTCTATCAACTATTAATGTCCATACAACTTGGTGCAACTCTTATTCTTGAACGTTCATTCACATATCCTGCCGTTGTATTTAAGCGTATCGAAGAATATTCTATTACATCTTTTCCTGGTGTACCTACTATATTTTCAATGTTACTTGCTGCACACCGCAGAAAAAAAATATCTTTTCCTTCTGTTACACGTGTTACCAATACGGCTGCGGCATTGCCAAGTAATTATATCGATGGATTGAAGGAGATTTTTCCAAACGCGCTGATTTACAAAATGTACGGTCTAACTGAGTGTAAACGGGTGTGTTATCTTGAACCTGAACTACTCAAAGAAAATTCATGCTCTGTCGGTAAGGCGATTCCAGGAACTGAAACATTATTATTAACAGAGGATGGTAAACCGGTAAAAGCGGGTGAAGTTGGTATTTTATATGTGCGTGGACCCCATATTATGCTGGGGTATTGGAACGACACCGAGATGACCGAGCGTATGTTAAAGCCTGGAAAGCTGCCAGGTGAACGTATTTTATGTACGCAAGACAAGTTTTATATGGATGAGGAAAGTTTACTGTATTTTGTTGGACGAAGTGACGACATAATAAAAACACGTGGCGAGAAAGTCAGTCCTATTGAAGTGGAAAATGTACTTTACGGTATTGACGGTATAAATGAAGCAGCCGTGATTGGGGTTCCAGATGATACTCTAGGTCAAGCGATTCGTGCATATGTTTCTTTGGATAAAAATCATGACCTGCCTGAAAAAAAGATCAAAAAAATCTGTATGTCAAAATTGGAAAATTTCATGGTTCCACAGGAAATAGTCATTCTTAATGAATTACCAAAAACAGCAACGGGCAAAATACGTAAAGATGTATTGGTGAAATAATTGTGGATGAAAAACAAAATAAACTGTTTGCTGAGCTGGAAAAATTTCTCGGTGAGAAACTGGTTACATTATGTGACAAGCCGGAAGAGTCAGCAAGAGGAACTTTGTGCGCATTGTGGCAATTTGCGGCAGGTAATCCAATGTCGGTAGAAAAGGTGGTTAATGCGGAGTTGTCTGAGTTATCCGAAGAACAAGAAGAAAAACTTATGCGTTATATTGATTTGCGTCTTTCAGGAAAGCCGTTAGCGCATATTACAGGCCGACAGCAGTTTATGGGTATTGAATTTTTGGCGGGCACGCAAGCACTTGTCCCACGAAAAGAAACCGAATTACTTGGTTTTGGGGCGATGAATATTCTTCAAAATATTATAGCATTCTGCGAAAAGCTAAAGGTTATTGATGTTTGTACAGGTTCCGGTAATCTTGCGCTTGCGATTGCAAAATATATTGACAATGTGCATGTCTACGCCTCTGATCTTTCTGATGATGCAGTTATCCTGGCAAGGAAAAATGCAGATTATCTTGGGCTGGCTGATAGAGTAAGTTTTTATGTTGGAGATTTACTGGCCTCTTTTTCAAGTGACGAGTTTTATAGAGCTGCTGATTTGTTAATATGTAATCCACCCTATATCTCCAGCGGAAAAGTGAAAACAATGCCGGGGGAAATTATAGGATTTGAACCTGATATGGCGTTTGATGGTGGAGTATTCGGAATTAATATTATCAATAGATTAATACAGGAAGCTCCTGAATATATTCGCGAAGGTGGCTGGCTGGCATTTGAGATTGGTCACGGGCAAGGCGAACTAATGTTAAAGCGTCTCGAAAAAAATAAAAAATATGCTGAACTCAAACCGGTCAAAAATGATGATGGTATTATAAGATCTATACTTGCAAAAATCACACATACAAAATCGATAACCGCATCAGATGAGGATTAGGCATGTCTTTAATATCAGAACTGAACAAATTAAACCCGCTTGATATCGATGTTGATAAAGAGGTTGAAAAAATATGTACCAGGTTAAAAATAATATTACAAAAAGATCTAAATAAGCGGGGGCTTGTTGTAGCCATATCTGGTGGTGTTGATAGTGCTGTTTCAGCTGCATTATGTGTCAGGGCGTTAGGCGCAAAAAAGGTATTTGGATTATTGTTACCAGAAAATGATTCGTCTGCAGAAAGTGTGATTTTAGGTAAAAAATTGGTAGAGCAACTGGGGATCAAATATCTGCTTCAGGACATCGCACCTGTGCTTGAGTCAGTTGGTTGTTACAAGTGGCGTGATGAGGCGATGAAAGAAACGTTTCCTAATTATGACACAGGTTGGAAAAGTAAAATTGTCATAGCCGGAGGGAAGGATGGGAAAATTAATCATTTTCAGTTGGTAGTGCAATCTACCGATGGTGAAATATACAAAAAACGACTCGGTCTGAGGGAATATCTCCAGATTGTTGCTTCTACAAACTACAAGCAGCGAATCAGAAAAACTGTTGAATATTTCCATGCTGACAGATTGAATTATGCAGTAGTTGGGACACCAAACAGACTTGAATATGACCAGGGTTTTTTTGTTAAAAATGGCGATGGGTCAGCAGATGTTAAACCCATTGCTCATTTATATAAAACACAAGTTTATGCTTTAGCGCGTTATTTTAAGTTACCCGATGAAATATGCACTGCTCAGCCATCAACTGACACTTATAGTATGACGCAAGGCCAGGATGAATTTTATTTTACATTACCCTACGATAAAATGGATATAGCATTATGGTGCGTTAATAATGATATACCATATGAAGAATTAGCCGATATGGCAGATATAAATGCAGAGAGTGCTAAATTTGTATATCAGGATATATTAGGCAAGAGGAAGGCGACGCGTTATCAACATATGCGACCAATTTTGATTGAGCCTGTAACTGAAATCACCAAAATAAGTTAGATTTATGCGTAGGTATGAAATATGAGGTATGAAACAAAAAAGAAAATAGTAATCGCCATGCATTTTTTTACTTGGCCATTTTCCCTTGTATCTATACTAGATTATAAAGTTCGTGGTTCAGAACAATCATTTCAATTTTGTGCGATGTTTTTAAGTTTGTTGCCGGGAAGAATTGGTATATATATTCGATCGTCCTTTTATATGCAAACATTATATAGATCATCGTATGACTTGCACGTTGGATTCTGTTCTTGGTTTGCTCATCCGACAGCAGAGGTCGGAAAAAACATTGGTCTTGGCAGTTTCTCAATAATAGGGACTGCAACAATTGAAAATAATGTATTGATTGGCAGTAGGGTTTCAATTTTAAGTGGTAAATTCCAGCATGGAAATTGGAAAGATGGGATAAATGTCGAAGACAAAGATGTTCGATATGATAGGGTTAAAATTGGAAAAAATTCTTGGCTAGGGGAAGGTTGTATTATTATGTCAGATATTGGTTCAAATTGCATTGTGTCAGCTGGTAGTGTGGTAACAAAACCTATGAAATCAAATGCTACTGCGATAGGTAATCCTGCGCGATTCTTGCCGCAGGATTATAAGAATTGCACTAAAGATGAGCGGTAATTCCGAGTTATTTTTTTAGGTAAAGTGGAAGATAGGTGTTGATAACATCGAATATGCGAGATTTTCAAAATATGAAAGTGATTAAAGTGGTAATAAATTACACTCAACGACACTATGTGCAGCATAGGATTGTAAGGAACTAAATATATTCTGAAAATAGTTGACTACTTACTATCACCAAAATAGACGGATTTACGTTAAAAATTAAGAGGTAAGAGTGATGAAGTATAAAAAAATCTATTTATTATTAATGATGTTTGTATTGTTCATGAACGAAGGTTTGGCAGATGTGAGTGCGAATAAAGAAATAATCCTAATAGGTGCATCTGTAGCAAAGAATTGGAAATTCCCAGAGCTGGTGACTAGAAAAAAATTAAAGGGATATAAATTAGATTTTATGCCAGTGTTTGATACTTTTGATAAGTCACCTGCGATTAAAGATATAATTAAAAGAGAAAAGAAACCAAATGCCGTTATTATTAAAGAATGTTCTGTATATTTCCCCGGTGATATTAATTTATATAAAAATAGAGTGAAAGAATGGGTGAATGAGCTAAAAAATAATCATATTGAACCCATATTAGCTACAACGGTTCCATCGGGGAAGCCTGATGGCATTATTTATAAATTAAAATATTTTATAAAAAGTATAAGTGGTAGACCAAAAAAAATTGACTCGATAACCGAATATAATGAATGGGTTCGTGATTTTTCAAAAAAAAACGGAATAAAGGTTCTGGATTTAGAACGAATATTAAGAGTTTCTGACAGCAACAGATATTTAAAGCCTAAATATGATCGTGGTGACTTCACACATTTGAATGATAAAGCGTATTTAGTTTTAGATGATTTTATGGTGAATTTTTTAAACAAAATGTAAATGTCCAAGTGGGTATTTACGTACTATGTATAGTGCATTAATCATGATAACCCTGAGTATTATCATGTGGGTTAATCTTATGTTTAACCAATTTTAATTTTTCATGGTGAAATGCTAATGGATTGTTTGTGCTTATGTGTAAACGTAAGAGTGTAAAATTAAAAAGATTGGTTATGCATGGAGTTTCTGTGCTGATAAGTCCTCTTTCAATTACTTATATTATTTTTAGTAAGTGGCTTGGGAAAGAGGGCTTGTTTCTGGCATTTGGGCAAGCGCTTGCTTGTTTGCCTGGGAAATGGGGGAGTTATCTAAGAGTGGGATTTTATTCGAGTGTTGAAAAAAATATTTCACAAGATATTTATATAGGGTTTGGCTCATATTTTTCCCAAATAGATATTGTTGTTAATAAAGGCGTTTATATTGGTGCATATACGATTGTCGGGAAAGTGGAAATTGGGGAAAATTGTGCGATTGGCAGTAATGTTCAAATATTAAGTGGAAATCGCCAGCATTTCTACAGCAGAATGGATGCACCGATAAAACAACAAGGCGGTGAATTCAAAAAAATAACCATTGGTGATGGCTGCTGGATTGGAAATAGTGCGGTAGTAATGGCAAATGTCGCGAGTTATGGCGTTATTGGTGCAGGATCGGTGGTAACTAAAAATACAGCTGCTTATGGTGTTTATGGAGGGAATCCTGCAAAACTGATCAAGTATATTAATTCAATATCGAAAAATGGTGCCGACGATACGTAAACAAAAGACGATGGGTTTTCGCAGTTGTTTGTTTAATATGTTGAGTGCTTGTATAAATTTTCATTATGAGATACTGGAAAAGCATAAAGTTGAGGCTGCTCTACGATATAAAATTATCATTTTGATAGAGATGCTACAGAATTTTTCGATCGTTTAATATCTTAAATATACAAATACACATATCTAATCGATATGTTCTGAGCGATTTGTTTACCGATTTTGATTGGTAGGGAATGAACATTGTTGATTGGGAGGACTTATCATATGCAAATGTATACTGAATTTTTTCATATATTGGCTTAATTATGTGTGTGTATAGAAGTCTTGATAAGATAAAAAACCAAATTATGATTATCTGGGGTAGGAGAGAATACTATTCAATAATCGGATGTACAATAAGATGCGCTGGTTAATATTTTTTGGAGAAGATTGGGGGCGGCATGCAAGCACTGGTCAATATCTCGCAAAGGAACTATCAAGTAATTTTAAAATATTATGGGTAAATTCACTTGGTTTGCGACAACCAAAATTCAATATCAGTGACGTAAAGAGAATAATTATAAAAGTATCCGACTTCTTCTTTTCCCGCAAAAAAAAATATAAGTTACAAGAATTAAATAATATTGTTGTTGTTGCACCTTTAGTTTTGCCCTTTTGGAAATATAAAATTATAAGAAAATTCAATAAAATTATACTGAAAAGACAGATGTTATCGAAAATAAAAGAAAACGCTATATCTCAACCAATTATAATAACATCATGTCCATCAACAGTAGACGTTGTAGATGAACTTGATAGGAAAAAGATTGTTTATTATTGCGCTGATGATTATTCACAAATGCCTGGGATGAATAAACTGTTAATAAATGATTTGGAAGATGAGCTTTTATTAAAAATCGATATATTAATTGTTACTTCAAAAAAGTTAATTGAAAAACATGAGGGTAAAATAAAAAACATACAATATCTTCCTCATGGCGTGGATTATTCACTTTTTAAAAAATCATTGGAGGTTCAGGAAAGTGAAAAGCCTGATGATTTGAAAAATTTTCCAGGTAAAATCATTGGATTTGTTGGTTTGATTAGTGAGCATATTGACTTGGAGCTTATTGAAAAAATAGCGAAATCCCATAGCGAGACTAGTATAGTCTTAATTGGTAGAGAAGAAAATAATGTTGACAGGCACATAGAATTGAGGAATGTATACTATCTTGGTGAAAAAAAACGTGAAGAATTGCCATGTTATCTTGCCTACTTTGATGTCTGTCTTATTCCTTATAAAAATACACGTAGAGTTCGTTATGCAAACCCAACAAAATTTAAGGAGTATATAGCGGCTGGTCGCCCGGTGGTAACTTATAAGCATCTAGAGATTGATGAGTCAATTAATGGTGTGTTTTGTGTTAATGATGAGGAAGAATATCTTTCCAAAATAGATGAGGTTCTTATGAATTTTGGAAAAATGGAAAATGAAAAGATATCATTGGGAATGAGGGATGAGACATGGATGCGTAAGAGTGAAATAATGTTAAAAATGATAGAATAGTGGCGGCTGGGCTATGCAGTTAGTTTAGGTTTCAGACTAAATCAAGATTGGTGTTTATTAATAGTAAGAGTGGCTTTTTTAAATACATTATTTGATATGAAATTGAGAAAGGCCGAATTTGAGGATATTGTTTAAGCAGAAGTTATATCATGAATGTTATCAAAGAAAAGAACCGGTACTAGTTTAGTGAAAATACAGATTCCTCCAGTTGGTATGAGGCATGGTGTGCTGTCTGTATTTAAAGCAATATTTAGATTGGAAACATGCAAAGAAACGCAAAACTCAAATCTAATAAATAATCTTAAAAACCAATGGTATTTTTTTAATACGGGGAAATCTGCGTTATTATTTATATTGAATATACTAAGGCGGCAGAAAGATGATAGCAGAAATGAAGTTATCATACCGGCATATACCTGTTATTCGGTTGCTGCGGCAATAGCCGAGGCAAATCTTAAAATCAAAATATGTGATATCGACCCAAATACTCTTGATTATAACTATGATGAATTAAAGAATCTCGTATGCAACAAAACACTCTGTATTATTGCAACGCGATTATTTGGGGTAAGGACGGATTACTCAAAACTCAAGAAAATAACAGAAAGTAGGACCGTATATATAATAGAAGATGCAGCACAGTGTGAACCTAAGCTTGATAATCAAGGGAATGGTCAGGATTTTATAATATACAGCCTTGGCCGTGGTAAACCGCTTAGCGTAATGGGAGGTGGGGTACTTGTTTGTCATAATACTATATTTAGCCGATTAATAAGGAAGGAATATTTATTAGTACAGGAAAATTCATTTCTTTATGCATTTAAAAAATTAATTGAAATCATTGTTAATGATATATTTCTTAACCCCCATCTATTCTGGATTCCATATAATATAAAATATCTAAACTTAGGAAAGACGGTTTATCCCAAAAGTATCAAGATTAGTAAGTTAGCTGAGTTCCAGAAGCACCTGTTTTTTTGCCAAATTGAAAAGATGAAGTATATTTCTGATTCGAGAAGAAAAATTTCTGAATATTATAAAAAAAATCTAAAAGGAAAATATATTGAAAAAATTAATGAAACCGATACGGTGCCTGTACGTTTTCCTATTTATCTGAAAAGAGATATTACAGAACTAAGTGAAGATGAGATGTTCGAATTAAGGAAACTTGGTATCACAAGGATGTATCCCGACACAATCAACCATCTTAAAGACATAAAAAAACACTATATTAATTATGGTGTTGAATTTAAAGCTTCTGACTGGATAGTCCGTCATTTGTTGACATTGCCAACACATGAATACATTAAAAAGGGTGTTCAAAAGAATATCGTGTCTACTATTATGGAAATGGATTCTGAATGAATAATGAACAATCTTATTCTAGAAATGTTAATTACTTAATAGCTTTGTTTATGGTTGTTTCTGTAGGCCGTATTCATGAGTTGTTTCCAGTGTTGATGGGGCTGCCCATAGGGAAAATAACTTTAATAACTGCATTGTTGGCATCTTTGACCATAAGGAACAGAACAGATAATAAAGACTTCTACAGGGCAATTACTAAACGATTTATAATATATATTGCCTTATGCTATTTTAGTGTGTTTTTGTCAGTATGGAAAAGTCAAAGCTTTGAAATGTTAAAAGGGCCGGTGTTCAGTATTGTTATTTTATATTACTTACTTAACAAATCAATTCAAACATCTTGGCATGTTAAATTCTACATATATACGTTGATTCTTTGTGCCGTAGTTCTTGCGCTTGCAACAATATCTCTTAATGCTTCAGGAAGATTATCAGTTGGCGAAACATTTGATCCTAATGATCTTGCCATGGTGCTAGTTACTATCTTGCCTTTTATTATTGTGACTATATTTGAAATGCGTAATTGGAAGAAGATACTTCTCGTGGCATCTATTGGTGTAATAATATTAGCTATTATACTTACTGGATCTCGCGGGGGCTTCCTTGGGTTAATTACAGTTGGCGGGTATTTTATTTTGGCTAAAATCCCTAATATGAAAAAATTAAATATACCTAAATTTTCGATGAAAAAGATTTTTCTATTATTTACTGCGGGTGTTTTATTTACTGTTTTTGCGCCAAATAGCTACTGGGATCGAATATCGACAATTTTTAATCCGGAGCAGGATTATAACGTTACCTCATCTAGAGGGAGGATTGCTATTTGGGAAGAAGGTCTAAAAATGATCAAAGATCATCCTTTCGGTATCGGAATAGCTGCGTTTCCAGCAGCACAAGGAATGCTATATGGGGGATACTATCAGACTGCTCACAACACACTGATATTAGTAGCTGCTGAATTGGGGCTTCTTGGATTATGGGTGTTTTTATCTTTGTATCATGCAGCATTGTCTTCATTAAACTTGGTCAGGCGTGATGTTACAAATGCTTGTGACGAATTGGTGCCATATAAAATGGCTATGAGAGGATCTTTGCTCGGATTTTTTGTGACATCATTTTTTCTTTCACAAGCATATGCGGCCTTATTTTTCACATTGCTTGCCGTAACTCAAGGTATGAGTAAAGTTTGTCAGAATTCAGTGCATGATGGGAAATAGATAATATATGAAACAACTTTTCAAAGAAATTCTAATTAGGTTAATACCATTTAAAATGATTATTTGGAGAAAACCGAAGTGCAGGTCCGAAATTGCATTAACATTCGATGATGGACCCGATCCTGAAACAACAACCTTGGTTTTAGATGCGCTTAAAGTGATTAATGCAAAAGCGACTTTTTTTTTGATTGGTAAAAAAGTAAAGATGTATCCAGAGCTAGTAAAGCGAATTGTCGATTCAGGTCATGAAATTGGTAACCATGGTTTTTCACATAAAAGCATGTATGAACTATCAATAGCTGAGTTAGAAAATGAAATAGGAGAAAACGATAAACAACTTAGTAAGTGCAAAATTGTCACAAGTTTTTTTAGACCACCATATGGCCATATTAAATACCGTTATTTATGGAAGTTATTTAAACTAAAAAAATCTATTATATTATGGAGTTTTGATAGTAACGATTATAAAGCAACGAATGCCGAATTGGTTATAGAATATTTTAAAAAATCTAAACTTAAGGGGGGAGATATTCTATTGTTTCATGATACGGCTAAATGTACACCAGAAATAATATTGAAAATAGGAAAAATCATAAGCAATAAAAATTATAAAATGGTTACTATTGGCGACTTATTGTCAGATCACTGAGGCTTAATTATTAATTGGCTTGTATATTATGTATTATAAAAACGTTTAAAAAATGAGTGAATTCACAATAGGTAAACTTGCAAAGCAGTCTACTATATATTGGGCTGGTACGATGCTGGCGAAACTTATTGGGTTTTTATTAATACCTTTTTATACACGATATCTTACGCCATCAGATTATGGCATCTTGGAATTGCTTGTATTAACTGTAGATGTAATATCATTATTGATTGGTCTGCAGCTTATCCATGCAATTTCAAAATATTATCATGCAGAAACTTCTATAAAAGAAAAAAATTCTGTTGTTAGTACAGCTCTAATAATAGTGATGGTCATCGCGATTGCTTCTTTTGGAGTATTGAATATATATAGTGATTGGTTTGCATCAAACATTTTGGATGACATTAATAAAAAGTCATATTTTACAGTAGTTTTTGTTGCATCAATATTTGGTATAATTAACCACATCCCTTTGTTGTATCTGAGAATTACGGAGAAAAGCACAAAATTTATAGTTATTGTCCTTCTGCAACTATTTTTTACGGTTTCGCTAACAATCTATTTGGTGGCCGTAGAGGGTATGTCGGTATTTGGTGTTATTTTATCGAATGCAATAGTCTCTGGAGTTATTTTTGTTTATCTTGTTTTTGACTTGATTCGTGCTATAGGGATTAGATTTAGTGAGATAATAGCTAAGAAATTATTTGTTTATAGTTTGCCCCTGGTGCCTGGTGTTATAGGCATGTTTATTATTAATTCTTCTGATAGATATTTTCTGAAAATATATTCTACTATCGATCAGGTTGGTATTTACGCAGTTGCATATAAATTTGGGTATCTCATCAACTCACTTATAATTGGTCCATTTAATATGGTGTGGGCACCAAAAATGTTTGAGTTCTTTGGCAAGCCAGATCAAGATAAAGTAATTAATAAAATTTTTCTTTGGATGACATTTGTTTTAGTTGTGACCGCATTGTTTATATCATTATATATTAAAGAAGTATTAATGATTATGACGCCAGTTAAGTTTCACACTGCTGGACAGGTGGTTCCTCTCATTTTGTTTGCATATGTTTTAAATGGAATGAATCGACTTGTTTATTCTCCTCTATATATTGAAAAAAGTACTGTAGCAATAGGTGTCATTAACATGTTCGCAGCAATGCTGTGTTTGCTTTTAAATTTCATTCTTATACCTTCCTTTGGTATATATGGAGCTGCTATCTCTACTATAGCTGCTTTTGGCTCTATACTCATATTAGGTGTGGCTGTAACAAAATATAAAAAGTTAATGAAATGGGAGTTTCGTGGTATCGCCAAAATATTTTTTCTTGCGTTAACCTGTGGAATTATTGGGGAATTTGTTAACACAAGATATTTGTTTTTTGAGATTTTAATGAAAACACTATTATTTTTTACATTTATATATGCAGTTTATCATGCGAATATATTTGAAAGATGTGATCTAGATAATTTGTTTAAAAGGGTGAGATGTCTATTATTTTAAAATGTAACAAAACAGCATGATGTAAAGTTCGTATATAATTAAAACTGTTAAATCAAGAAAATACAGAGGAAAAAATGAAGTTTCTTGTAACGGGTGGGATAGAACGCAAAGAGAACCCCAACTATAGTGAAGGTCGTGGGTTTGAGGAGGCCAGACTATCTATATTGGATTTTAAAAATAAAAAAATAAACAAACTAATCTCGTTATCTGAAAGTGATGATAGCTTTGAAAAAAGTAATTATCCAAAAACCAACCCTAGTATTTTGTTTACTGCAGCAACCCATGATGGAGATACTCTTTGGTTATGTACCGAGACAGAAGTGTTTGATTATGCTTACCCAAGCATGAAACTTCGCAGAAAGGTGTCATATCCGTGCTTTCAGAATATACATCATGTTGCACCATACAAGGACAAATATATTGCTGTGGTTTCTACCGGCTTGGATATGGTGGTATTGCTTGATAGACAAAAACTTGAGATTGGGCGTTTAATCAATGTTGAAGGTAAGACACCTTGGCATAGATTTGATTCAAAGATCGATTACAGGCTTGTCCATTCTACAAAACCACATGATGCACACCCTAATTATTTTTTTATTTTAGATGGTGAGATGTGGGCAACCCGTCTTAAACAACAAGATGCAATAAATTTGAATGATTTTAAAAAATCCATACATATTGGTGGTGCAGGTGTTCATGATGGGCACGTTATGGGTGAATGTATTTATTTTACATGTGTTTATGGTGAAATTATTGTAGTTGATCGCAAAACTCTACAGGTAAGGGAGAGAATTGATCTAAAGATGCTGGAAGGTGTTGACCGGCCGCTTGGATGGTGTAGGGGAATTGCATTTGATAAAGAGTTTGCTTATGTCGCATTCGGAAGATTAAGGCCTACGAAATTTAGAGAAAATATAAGTTGGGCGAGAGATTTTTTAGCAGGTAGAGTATCAATAACAAAGACCCGTATTGTCTGTTATAACCTAAAAACAAGAGAGAAAGTAGATGAATATATTATGCCAAAAAATGAATTAAGTGCAATTTATAGCATAATACCTGAAAATAAATAGCATAATTGGAGTTTTTATATTTCATGAACTTTCAAGAAATACTATTTTTGTTCTCTCTATTTTTAATAATTTATATTTATATAGGTTATCCGCTAGTTTTGATTGCATGGAGCGGAATAAAAACAATGGGTCAAAATGGAAAATTGTATGATGAAGGGAGAATTTGCCCTGAAGTGAGTATTATTATATCTGCTTATAATGAAGAGAAATACATCGAGAAAAAAATTAGAAATACTCTTGGATTGAATTACCCAAAAGATAAATATGAGGTTATAGTTATTTCAGATGGGTCTACTGACAGAACTGCAGAGATAGCAAAATCAATAGAATCTGAAAATTATATGTTTATTGAGCAGGCTGAACGTAAAGGAAAGGCATCTGCATTAAATGCTGCATTAAAGTATATTAAAGGCGAGATAGTCGTCTATACGGATGCGAATGTTTTCATAGAAGCTGATGCATTATTGAATTTAATAGAGGCATTTCAAAATAAAATTGTTGGTGCAGTTAGTAGCAGGGTTGAGTTGAAAGCACTTGATACGGGGGAACCGCTTGGTGAAAGTGCGTATATGAAATATGAGCGATACTTACAAAAAAAAGAATCAAATATACATTCTATGATAGGAACCGATGGTGGTTTATTTGCTGTTAGAAGAAGTCTTGTTTTGAAAATTCCTGAAAATGTTATATTGGATGATTTTTTTATAATTTCAAATGTATTAAATAAAAAATATAGAATCGTTTACCAGGAAAATGCTGTTGCATATGAGTTTGTGCCTGCATCAGTAATGCAAGAGTTCAGGAGAAAGACAAGGATTGCAGCAGGAGGTTTTCAAGTACTGAAATACCTGGAATATTTAAAGCGCCCTGTAAAGTATAAGACTACCTTTTTTTTCTTTGTTTCACATAAACTTTTAAGGTGGTTAACGCCATTTTTTATGTTGTTGGCGCTGGTTGAAAATTTATTTTTGATTGAAATTTTAGAATATAAAGTTTTATTCTTTATACAGTTATTATTTTATCTCTTAGCTATAGCTGGATATTCATATAAGAGAACAAGAAATTATATGATTGTTTATATTCCCTATTATTTTGTAATGATGAATCTCGCCTTTCTGTTCGGCTTTGCGAAGTATCTATTTGGCGGACAAAAAGTTACGTGGCAACATGTTGAACGTTGAGATATTGTAAATGATAAAAAAATTGCTAATTAAAATCAGAAAACGTGAAACACCTTTTTGGCTTAAAGTTTATCGTATAGGAAAAAAAATAAGAAGCCTGAATATGCCTGCAATCAAGCCTGTATATGTGTTTTTGCGAATGGAAAGGACCATTCGATTGTCATTATGGGAAGGCTTTAAATCTTTTGTCTACTATGAACCTGTCTTTAAAGTTCTATGCAGAAAATGTGGAAAAGGATTGCATTTAATAGGTGGCATACCTCAAGTGCATGATCTCTTGGTTCTCGAAGTTGGTGACAATGTGACGATGCATGGAGCTGCGACATTTACTGCCAGTAAAATAGCAAAGGAGTCATTACTGAAAATAGGCAGCAATGTTCATCTTGGTTATCAAATGGGTATCTCAGTTGGGACAAGAATCGTTATTGGTGACAATGTTCTAATCGCTAATAGAGTTTCACTGGTCGGTTATGATCAACACCCTCTTGATCCTGAAAAACGGAGAAATGGAGAACCTCCAGAATTTTATGGTAATGACGAAATTATTATTGAGAACGATGTCTGGATAGGGATGACCTGTATTATTTTGAAAGGCGTAAAGATTGGTGAGGCATCAATTGTTGCTGCGGGGTCAGTTGTAACAAAGGATGTTCCACCCTTCGTCATTGTGGCGGGGAACCCTGCAAAAATTGTAAAAGATATTAGCAAGTATAAGCATGATTAAAAAACCAAAAGTTATGATAATAATAGCGGGAAATAGATTGGGAGGTCCTGGTAAGGGTCTACTGCAATTTATACGTAACGCAGAAAAAGATAGCTTTGAGTATGTCTTGGTAAATTTTATTCAAAAAGGACAAAAAACTTTTGAATTTATGGAGGTTGCGAAGAGTAAGAATGTTAATTTTAGATTGTTGAAACAAAAGCTGTGGCTTGATCCAACTCTTTTTGTTCAGGCTATACGAATATATCGTGAATATGAATGCAACATAATTCAGTCGCATGGGTATAAAGGGCATATCATAGCATATGTTTTATCCAGATTTTTTGGAGCAACATGGGTTGGTATGGTTCATGGATGGACGAATGAGAATATAAAAATAAGGATATATAATCTACTCGAAAAATGGTTGCTTCGTTTTCCTGACAAGGTGATAACGGTGTCTCCTGTATTGCAGGATACGGTATCTATATTAAGAAAAGGAAAAAGCACCGAGTTAATATTGAACGCAATAGACAGTTCAGAAATACCATTTGATGAAACGTTGCCGGACCTTCGAGAATATTACAATATAGGTTGTGATGAGATTGTTATTGGTGTTTTTGGCCGTTTTAGTCCAGAAAAAGGGCACAAAATATATATACGTGCTCTTGAACAGGTAGTTCAACTTCACCCTAAAATTAAAACTTTTTTTGTCGGTGAAGGAGCAGAAATGCAGAATTTGAAAGATTTGGCAATGAAATGTGGTGTTAAAGATAAGGTCATGTTTTGCGGACACCAAATGTATGTTGGAAATTACTATAGAGCCGTTGATCTTGTTGTTTTGCCGTCGTTAAGTGAAGGGCTGCCAAATGTGGTTCTTGAAGCTATGGCTATGGAGAAAGCTGTATTATCTACCAATGTTGGCGGTGTTAGTGAAATTATTTCACATAATGATACGGGCTGGCTTGTAGAGGCAGATAATCCTATTTCACTTGCCAAGATGTTGATTAGTATTTTAGATAAGAAAAATTTAATAGAACAGATTGCAAGAAATGGAAACAAATCACTCTATCCAAAATTTTCACCGGTGATAAGAGCGACTAAAATAATTGATGTTTATAATAGTATGCTTGGCAATAAAAAATATACTTAAATTTAGAGTTTGCTCGTGAATATATTTAGCAATTATAGTAAGAAGGTGATGATTCGATTGTCTACGCAATCATTTGTTCATCGGATTCTTTTGCCCTTTGGGTATGATTTAAAACCGGACCGGTGGATTTTTATTATTGGATGTTATAACTCAGGAACAACATTGCTTGCGAGTATATTGCGACAACATCCTCTAATGGGAGGGTTGGCGAATGAAGGCGCTTTTCTTACAGATGAATTACCTTACCCGGAAAAATTTGGTTGGCCTAGAATGTGGATAAAGTGCATTAACAAAATAAAGTTTGATATGAGTGTTGATTACACTAAAAAGGCATCGATTATAAAAAAAAACTGGTCAGTATGGTATCCAAAGGATAAGCAGAACCTTATCGAAAAGAGTATATCAAATGCGACACGTATAAATTTCTTGAATAAATATTTTGAAAATGCATATTTTATTTATATTGTTCGTGATGGGTATGCAGTTGCAACAGGGATTCAGAGAAAGGCAAATTTGAAGCGGTGGGGAAATGTTTATAAAAATTCTGAATATCCAATCAATATGTGTGCAGAACAATGGAAGAGTACTGATGATTGTGTAATGAACCAACTAAATGTAGATAAAGATATAAAGATGTTTACGCTAAAATATGAGGATTTTACAGACCAACCAAAGGTATACTTAGATAAAATCACCGAGTTTCTGGAACTTCCGAAAATTGATGAAAGAATATTGAACTCTCGATGGAATATTCATGACATGAAGTCAACAATATCAAATATGAATCCGAGTAGTTTCAAGCATCTCAGTAGAGAAAGCCTTGATATTATAGAACAGGTTGCTGGAAACGTGCTGGATAAGTATGGATATACACGTCCTGATATTAATCTTTAACTAGCAATAATCATTGAAAACTAACATGAAAAAAAAATTACGCCTTCTTGAAGTTATCTATTCCTATGATGTTGGGGGATCGGAACGGCTAGCTTCTATCATCGCGCAAACTGCCAAAAAACGCGGGTATCAAGTTGCTGTATGCGCATTGAAAGGGAGCGATGGTAGTGTACGTAAAGAATTAGAAAAGAATGGGATTCAATGCTTTTCAGCGGGAGAGCAAACATCTAGCGCGATAAAAATCATGTCGACCTTGTTTTTTCTGTTTTTGCGATTCAGGCCAGATATATTGCATGTGCATCATGTAACACAATTGATTCTTTCTTATTGGCCGGCAAAATTTGTCAGAGTACCAAAAATTATATTGACTGAACATGCAAACTATTCGATAAAAAAGAAAAACAGATTGCAAAAAAGAGCAAAAAAATACTGTAAGAAAGCAGACAATATGACAACAGTAAACAATGAACTGAAGCATTATTTTAATGAGGAAATAGGTGTTCCCGTGGAGAGGTTGATAACCATTCCAAATGGAGTTGATACGCAACAGTATAAACCGGCGCCACCGAAAACCAGCCTAATTGAAGAGTTTGATCTGCAGGATACAAAATTTATTCTATGCTGTGTTGGCCGATTAGTTGAGGCAAAAGATCATGCCAATCTATTAAAGGCAATTAAGCTGGTTGTAAATAAAGGAATAACAGATTTTACTTTGTTAATAGTTGGCGATGGTGCTTTGCGCGGTGAATTGGAAAGAGAGACGTTGGAACTTGGAATAACAGATAATGTGATATTTACGGGCGCACGAAATGATATTGAAGATATTCTTCGTGTAAGCAATGTATGCGTTTTATCTTCTCGTAGAGAAGGTTTTCCAATGGTATTGTTGGAGGCAATGAGTACTGGTGTTCCATGTATTTCAACAAATGTCGGTTGTGTGAATGAATTAATAACGCAAGAGGTAGGAATTATTGTCCCCTCAGAGGATAGTGAGGCTTTAGCGAATGCGATAGCTAATCTGAATAGCAGAATTTATGATCTAGAAGAAATGGGTGCGAAGGCAAGAAAAATTATAATTGAAAAATATGATATAAATGATGTTCTCACACATTATTTAAATGTGCTCGTTGATGATAATCAATTGGGTTGATATATGAGCATTTTAAAAATCCAATATAAAATATTTACTTACTTAAAGAAAGAACAGTGGAAATATTTTTATCTCCTGAAAAGTTTAGAAAAAAATTCTAGGGATGTCATATTATCACGACAAAGAGAACAGTTAAAAAATATTATCCTTAGAGCATACAATTCCACAATATTCTATAAAAATTTATATGACCAATGTGGGATATCGGAAAAAATTATTAATGGACAGTACGAAATTGAAGAATTACCCATTCTTACAAAATTAGATTTGCGTGATAACTTACTTAACATGGTCTCAACTGATGTTGACTCTTCATTGTTAAGGGTAGGGCATACTGGGGGATCGACTGGATTACCTGTAAGTTATTATTATACACCAGACATTATTGACAAGATGAACGCTACGCTACATATCTTTTATACAAGATGTGGATGGGAACCTGGAGAAAAAATACTGCATTTTTGGGGAGCAAGACAAGATTTAAAGAAAACAAAGAATATTAAAAATGCATTATCACAATGGCTTAAAGCAGAAAAAATAATGCCAGCTTATGAATTTGACGAAGAGACGCTTGCAGAATGGTATCAGATATTAATCGCGCATAAGCCGGTAATTATACAGGGGTATGCATCAGTACTTGCACATTTGGCAGAATATATAAAAAAAAATGATTATTCTATGTACCCTATCAAGGGAATATATTCAACAGCCGAAATATTGTATCCAACTCAGAGAAAATTGCTAGAAGATGTGTTTGAAACGCAAATCTTTGACCAATATGGGTGTCGAGAAATACCTGGAATAGCTTGTGAGTGTCGATATGGAAATATGCATATTATGACGGAAATGGCATATGTTGAATCAATAAAAAACAGTGAGGCCGAAACCGGGCGTTTGATAATTACATCATTATCAAATCATGCAATGCCCTTGATTCGATACGAAGTTGGAGATACCGGTAATTTAAGAGAAGGAAGTTGCGAATGTGGATTACCTTATCCGATAATGGAAATGGGTATGTGTAGGACAAATGATATTATTGTCACGAAGGGAGGAAAGAATATATATCCATCTTATTTTGTTCATTTGATGGATGAGTTTCGTTTTGTCAAGCAATATCAATTCAGGCAAACTGCGCCGGATAAAATATGTTTGTATATTGTTGGTGAAATGAAAAGTGGGCAATATGAGGAAATTTCAAATAAAATTCGGCGTAAAATAAATGAGGATTACGCCGATGAATTAAAACTTGAGCTAAAAACTAATATTAAAATTAAAAAAACCCAATCTGGAAAATACCGTTACGTGATTTCTGAGCTAGCCGAGAAGAAATTTGTTTGAACATTTTTCTATACTTAATATAAATAAAAAATATGAAAAATAATAATTCTCCCGTCCCTGTTTTGATGTACCACTCGGTTGGAACAAATAATCCAAATTGGATTTGGAGTTATTTAACCATAGGTTATCAATTATTCGATCAGCAAATGAGATATCTTAAGAAAAAGGGATGCAATACTATAAGCTTATCAGAACTTTATGCATATATGTTAAATGGCGAAGCGATACCACCAAATTCGCTTGTGTTGACTTTTGATGATGGTTATCTCGATAATTGGGTGGCGGTATCTCCGATCTTGAAAAAGTACGGTTTTCGCGGGACGGTATATGTTAATCCAGAGTTTGTTGATCCCTGCGATAAAATTCGTCCAACACTTGATGATCTTTGGTCAGGTAATATATCAGAACAGGAAATAGAGTGGCATGGTTTTTTGTCTTGGGCAGAAATGATTGAACTCGAAAAAGACGGGACACTTGAAATACAATCGCATGCAATGACTCATACCTGGTACTTTTCATCAGATGAAATTATTGATTTCGAGAATCCAGGGGATGAATACGTTTGGATGAGATGGAACCGTAATATAGAATTGAAATACAGCTACTTGAACTCTGATTTTGAAAGAAAAGAATATTATGGAACACCTGTCTATAAGCATGGAAAGTCACTTGCAATCCGCCGCTATATTCCAGAGCCAAATGTAGAAACGATAGTCAGAGAATATGTAAAAAAGAAGGGAGGTCTTAACTATTTTGAAAAACATCATGACTGGAAAAAAGAATTGATGGAAATATCAGACAAAGCGATTAAACAGGAAGGCGCAGGAAGATATGAAACAGATGAAGAGTATGCCGAACGTATTGATTTCGAGTTAAAGCAGTCAAAAAAAATAATCGAAGAAAATCTGGGTAAAAATATTGAATATCTTTGTTGGCCGGGTGGGGGATACACAGATATTACGGTAAAAAAGGCACTAGGCGTATATAAATCGGTGACATTGGGTTCTTCAGATAAAACGGGAAAAAAAAATGTCCCTGGTGACAAGCCAGGGACAATAAAAAGAATGGGGATACCGTATGTTTGCAGAAGGAATGATGCAAATTATAGTACAATCCGCTATCTCAATGGTGCATCTTTATATCAACATATAAAAACTTTTCAGGGTAACAAGATAAATAATTATTACAGAAAAGCACTAAAAGGAATAAACTTAATCTCTCTCTATATTCGCTAGGTAAATATTTTTCTCATTGAGAAATATTTACCTGGATTTGAAGGTTTTTGGGTGCCTTGGGTCCAAGAAGGGCTGGATCCTTGATTAGGATAGCTCCTTCACTTTCGCCCAATGTTATGCTGGTAATGGCCGGCCCATATGTATTGTCAGCACGCAAGCGATAAAACTTTCCTGGTAACTGATATGAAGTACTGTTGGTTCCGATATTGCTAAATCCACCTCTACCAAACTTTGCAAGTACAAGTGCGTTTGAATATTCACGGGCAAGAATTACATAGCCGGAACCCGAGGCAAATTCATAAAATCGGTTTGTATTTGGAGTGTTCCAGTAATCATTTTTTTGACGGGTGACAGGAACTCCAATATTAACTTCCATATTACGGTTCCAGT
>CAZZML010000008.1:0-22105 GCA_964654735.1 uncultured Roseivirgaceae bacterium
ATTATGAAACACTTATGAGCTTAGCCTGACGGCTATGGACGATAGTCAGACCGAACCCACAAAAGATTCCTTTTCTATTCCGAGGTACGAGGAATCTTGTAAGGCTAGAAAGCCTCTTCAAAAAGCAGAAGATTCCTCGTACCTCGGAATAGAAAATAGTAAAATTTGGAACCTCTTTATACAAATCCGAATGATAGATTTATTGTCAAAATATTACGTGTTCCTTAGCATAAATGGTCGCTTACCCATTGTTGGTGTTGTTTCACCAACAATCCTATTAATTACTCGTAGTATGACATATAATGAGATAAAAATGGGTATTCCAATTTATTTCCTTCTTCGTAATATCGAATTGATGAATATTTATAGGATAGAGGCTCATCGGCTAGCATCCACTTGCCTTGAACCGGATTATTATGTATGTAATCTAACTTTTGCTCCATTACTTCCCTACTAAACATTTCGATAGATAAGGAATTCCTTTTCCAGAGTTGATATTTTCTATCTTTGAGGTTTACATAGAACTCTTGTAAAAAGAGGGGGTTCTCCCTTTCCAAGTCAGTTTTTATCATTTATCCTGTAAATTTTAAAAAATCTCTTTGCACATCTTCCTTTTTATTCGCTCCTTTCATTTGCCAAAGTATATGTATATGATTGGGCATAATAACAAAACCAAAAACGCTACATCTGTTGTGATTCACTAGATACATCTTTCCAACAAAATCTGTTTATAGGCATCATTCTTCAATAGTGGTTTCCAAGCTAAAATAGTTGCTGTAAAAAAATAGACTGGCTGGTTTTCCATACTAGCAAATTATGAAATTATTTGGTAAGGATAATAAATGCTTGTTGGTGAAACAACACCAACAAGGGGTTGAATGGTCGCTATACTTTTCTTAGCGTTCCAAAAGCTTTCAGGATTGCGTACTCTGCGGTTAATTTGAGGTGCCATTTGTTTGAGATTGAATATTAAATACAATCTTCATCGTGCCTTTACATTCTTTTTTACCCACTCCTCGGCCTCATCTCGGTCAGAAAAAATGTTCGATTTTAACTTAAATAAAGTTGCCATCCCTTTTAGTTTCGAGCCAAGATTATTAATGATAAGGTCTTCTGATACAACATAAACTTGGCATTGTAACCCATTTTTTATTGCAATAGGGTAATATGAATCTTTCATATACTCAAAGACTTTCGCAAAAGACCCATGTACTTCTTTTACATCGACAATCGATCCAAGAACTTTATTAGTTTTATAAAACCCAACAATACTCTCTAGATGCTCTAATGCTAGTTGAATTATTGCCCTACCTTTATAAACAGATACAAGAATTTTTTCGTCTTGATGAAAATAAGTAGTAGCCAATTTGTTTTGAGCAATAATCATAATTTTAAATTATTAATAGGTTATTAATTAATAATATAGATCAACCCTGATCCCCTTCTTTAAAAATAGAGCTAACACAATTTACGAAATTATAATTAAACCAACTAATTTCGCTCAATATGGAAATATCATTTTCAAAATATCAAGCAACAGGCAACGATTTTATTATTATAGATAATAGACAAAATGTTTTTCCAAAGGAAACTTTTTACATTGAAAAACTTTGTGACCGAAAGTTTGGGATTGGATCTGATGGATTAATTTTAATCGAAAATTCTACGAGTGAAGAATTCGAGATGGTATTTTATAATCGAGATGGCTCACAAAGTTTTTGTGGCAATGGTTCTAGAGCAGCTATTCGGTTTGTAGAAGCATTAAAAATAACAATGAAGAAAATTTCATTTAATGCTTTTGATGGGTCTCATCAAGCAATAATAAAAGGGAAAACCATCAATCTTCAAATGGCCAACGTACAAAATGGCAGACAAATAGAAGGGGGCATTTTTCTTGACACCGGCTCACCACATTTTGTCCTGTTTGTTGAAAACGTTCAACAAGTAAATGTAGTAACTGAAGGAAGAAAATGGAGAAATTCTGGCCTGCTTGGTGAAGGAGGAGCCAATATAAATTTTGTTGAAATAATAGATGAAACGAACATATATGTGCGCACTTATGAGCGTGGTGTTGAAAACGAAACCCTTTCTTGCGGAACTGGGGTAACAGCATCAGCACTGGCAGCATCAGAAAAAGGGTGTACATCTCCCCTTATGATAGAAACCAAAGGGGGAATGTTGGAAGTAAGCTATCAGCAGGTTGATAATGGATATAAAAATGTTTGGTTGGAAGGCCCAGCCGAACATGTATTTTCAGGCATAATAGACCTTTGAGACCGCTAAAAGGGTGTACATTTGCCTCTCGAAAAATTAACATAGTAATAAGAAATAATGGCTAGTTTTTTTAGCAAAACAGTTGCCAAAATATTTGGCACAAAATCAGATAAAGATATTAAGGCAGTAATGCCTTATGTGGTTAAAACAAATGAAATTTTTGTCACGTTAGCTCCTTTAAGTAATGACGAACTTAGGGCTAAAACCGATGAGGTTAAGACTATCATTAATAATCACTTACAATCAATTGATGACCAAATTGCTGAACTGCAAAAGGAAGCTACCGAAAATAGCTCATTGGATGTTCATCAAAAAGAAGCACTCTTTAATCAGGTGGATAAGCTTGAAGAAGATAGGAACGAAGAGCTTGAAAAAGTTTTGTTAGAAGTTTTACCTACAGCCTTTGCCATTGTTAAAGAAACGGCCAAGCGATTCACCGAAAATGAAACCCTAGAGGTAACTGCCTCCATGCACGATAAGCAATATGCTGCTCAGCATGAGCATGTTGAAATAGTTTCGGATAAAGCCATTTGGAAAAACAGGTGGCAAGCTGCTGGATTTGAAATGATCTGGAATATGATTCATTACGATGTACAGCTCATAGGCGGGGTGGTGCTTCACCAAGGCAAAATTGCTGAAATGGCTACAGGCGAAGGGAAAACACTGGTATCAACTCTCCCATCTTTTTTAAATGCTTTGGCTGGCAGGGGAGTACATTTGGTAACTGTAAATAATTACCTTGCCACTCGAGATTCTGAGTGGATGGGCCCCATTTTAGAGTTCCACGGGATTAGTGTGGACTGTATTGATAAATATGAACCGCATTCGCCTGAAAGAGTAAAAGCGTATAAAGCAGGTGTTGTTTACGGAACAAATAATGAGTTTGGTTTTGATTATCTACGAGATAACATGGCCAAAGAGCAAGGTGACTTAGTTCAACGCAAGCATCATTTTGCCATGGTGGATGAAGTAGATTCGGTATTGGTAGATGAAGCTAGAACACCATTGATTATTTCTGGCCCAATTCCTAAAGGAGATGAACACGAGTTTTACGACCTAAAGCCAAGAATCCAAAAGCTAGTTGATGCTCAGAAAAAAATAGTACATCAATACCTATTAGATGCTAAAAAGCAGTTAGCAGATACACAGGAAAAAGAAGGTGGACTAGCCTTGTTTAGGGCATACCGAGGACTGCCAAAGGACAAGCCACTTATTAAGTTTTTAAGTGAGTCTGGTGTTAAACAAGTACTTCAGAAAACGGAGAACTTTTATATGCAGGATAACTCCAAGATGATGCCTGAAGCAGATGATCCTCTCTATTTTACTATTGATGAAAAGCATAACAGCATTGACTTAACCGAAAAAGGAATTGACTTAATTACAGGAGAAGGAGAGGATGCTAACTTCTTTATTCTACCGGATATTGGTGATGAAGTTTCAAAACTTGAGAAAGATGAATCGCTATTACCAGAAGAAAAGGGTAAGAAAAAAGATGAAGTTATTCAAGATTACTCCATAAAAGCGCAACGAATACACTCAGTTAACCAATTATTAAAAGCATTTACATTATTCGAAAAAGATACGGAGTACATTCTTGATGATGGTAAAATTAAGATTGTAGATGAGCAAACAGGTCGTGTAATGGATGGTCGTAGGTACTCTGATGGGTTGCACCAAGCTATTGAAGCAAAAGAGAACGTAAAGGTAGAAGATGCCACCCAAACCTATGCAACTATTACGCTTCAAAACTATTTTAGAATGTACCATAAGCTTTCGGGTATGACGGGTACAGCCGAAACAGAAGCAGGTGAATTATGGGAAATCTATAAGCTCGATGTGGTAGTGATTCCTACTAACAGAAATATTATTAGAGATGATGCCGAAGATAAGGTTTATAAAACAGTTCGAGAAAAATTTAATGCGGTTGTAGAAGAAATTATTGAACTTACCAATCGGAAACGACCTGTTCTGGTGGGCACAACTTCAGTAGAAATTTCTGAATTGTTGAGTCGTATGCTACAACTCAAAAAAATAAATCATCAAGTACTTAATGCCAAGCAGCACCAAAAAGAAGCAGATATTGTTGCCGCAGCCGGTAAACCAGGCACCGTTACTATTGCCACCAACATGGCGGGTAGAGGTACTGATATTAAACTAGCTCCAGAATCAAAAGAAGCTGGTGGTTTGGCCATTATTGGTACTGAAAGGCACGAATCAAGGCGAGTTGATAGGCAGTTAAGAGGTAGGGCAGGACGACAAGGAGATGTAGGTTCCTCTCAGTTTTTTGTATCGCTAGAAGATAACCTTATGAGGCTATTTATGCCTGAAAGAATTGCCAAACTAATGGATAAAATTGGCTTACAAGAAGGAGAGGTTATCCAGCATTCAATGATTACCAATTCCATAGAACGAGCGCAGAAAAAGGTAGAAGAAAACAACTTTGGTATTCGTAAGCGTTTACTTGAGTACGATGATGTAATGAACTCGCAACGTGAAGTAATTTACACCCGTAGAAAAAACGCATTAAACGGAGAGCGATTAGAGCTAGATATTTTAAATATGCTCTACGATACGTGTGACGACATTGTACTAAACCATAAAGGAACGAATGATTTTGATGGTTTTAAGCTCACTTTGCTAAGTTCTTTGCAAATAGATTTGCCCATAACCAAAGAAGAGTTTGCTGAGATTGCAGAGCAAGAGCTTACGGAGAAAACCTATGATTTAGCGTTAGAGCATTATAAACGCAAGAACAGCACAATTACAGAAAAGTCTTTACCCATATTAAAAGACATTCAGAAAACAAGAGGAGCAACAGTTAAAAATATTTTGGTGCCTTTTACTGATGGCAAAAAACAAATTGGGGTGAGTGCCGATTTAGCAAAATCGGTAGAAACTGAAGGGGTAGAATTGATTAATGCCATGGAAAAAATGATTGTACTTGCAATCATCGATAATTTATGGAAAGAACACCTACGTGAAATGGACGACTTAAAGCAGTCAGTTCAAAATGCTGTTTATGAGCAAAAAGATCCTTTGCTGATATATAAGTTTGAAGGATTTAATCTCTTTAAATTATTTATTGCTAAACTAAATGAAGATACTATTTCATTTTTAATGAAGGCTGAAATACCGGTTCAAGAAGCAGATGAAGTGCAAGAGGCTAGAGCTCAACGAAGACAAAAACTTAACGAGCAAAAAGATGAAAGTAGATCTGCTTTAAGCGATGGCCGCCAAGCACATGACCCTAGCAGGGTTCCGCAAAAAGTAGAACCTGCCAAATCGCAAAAAATAGCCAGCAGAAATGAAAGAGTTACTGTTCAGTATGCCAATGGCAATGTTAAAAAAGACGTAAAGTTTAAAGTGGTTGAAGAAGATGTGCTGCAAGGCAATTGTGTAATTATTGAAAGTTAATGATAAGAACTAATCACATATTGATACTTTTTTTGTTAGCTTCAGGCACTGCCTGCATTTCAACTGTAAAATCTAATAAGGCAAGTTCTTCCACTTATTCAGAAGATCTTACGGCTTATTTGCCACCTGACCCTGTAGGTTTCACCTCAGGAATAGCGGTAGTACATACACCAAAAGAAATTGATACAACACTTATAATTACTGCCCGGCTAGATTCAGCTCTGAAAATAGTTAACGATCACAATTCCAATAAAACAACTTATGTTGAAGGACTCACTATTCAGTTATATTCAGGCCAAGATAGGTCAGCAGCAAAGGAAGTACAACTTAGAGCATTTCGATATTTCCCAGAAAGCAAACCGAAAATAATATTTGACCAACCCAATTATAAGGTTAGAATGGAATACTTCTACACCCAATTGGAAGCCTACCCAGTTTATAAATCTGTGCAATCTAAATTTGGAAAAGCTATACTTGTGCCAACAAGAATTCCTGTATCCAGAAAATAAGGCTTATTTTAGTGATACAATTTTAACCTATGGCTGATTACAAAAAATTATTAAGCTTTTTAAAAGTAGATTCTATTTTTGAAGATATCGTTGCCATTGTTGAAGCCAAAGTAGAGTTGCTCAAAATTGAGCTAAAGGAGGAAGCGGCCAAAACAGCATCGAAAATAATTAGTGCTATTTTTTTTGGTATAATGGTGTTTTTGATAGTGATTTTTTTAAGTATAACCATCGCTTCTCTCTTAAATCATTTTATGGAAAGTAATTATTGGGGATATGCAATTGTAACTTTATTTTACATTTTATTACTTGTTGGTTATAAGGTGTTTAATGTTGGCAAAAAGTTAGAAATACGGATAGAGGAATCTTTAAATAATTTAAACAAGAACGAAGAAGAAGATGACCTTGAATAAGCTGGAGCAGGAAAAGGCTGAGCGTAGGAAGGAACTTTTGGCCATTCTTGAAAATAAGAAAAAAGAATTGCAAAAGCACTTCGAAGAAAGTGCCAACAAGTCGATTGATGCAGGTAAAGGACTATTGATAATAGGCACTGGTGCATTGCTATTATACACCATATTCGACCGGTTCTTAGAGTCGAAATTTAGAGTAAAGCATACTGCTAAGGAAGAATCTTCTAGTAAAGCTGTTTCCAACAAATTGCTTTATCCCATTTTTTCAATGATACTTCAGCAAGGCTCAAGCCTCTTGTTTAATGAAAGCCAAAAGCGACTAGTTGATTATCTAAAAAACAAAAAATTGAATAATGAGCGTTTACCAGCGAGTATTTCAAACAAAAAATAGATCCTTTGCCGTGTTAATTGATCCAGACAAAACGGATCCATTACAAGTTGAATCAACCTTAAACACCATTAACTCTATTAATGAAATAAGTGCAATTTTTGTTGGCGGCAGCTTAGTTACTGATGGAAGCACCCAACAGCTTATCCAATATATTCGTAAAAACACTAGCAAACCTGTTGTCTTATTTCCTGGGAATGTGAATCAAGTTTGTGAAGCAGATGCCATTCTATTCTTAAGCCTTATTTCTGGAAGAAACCCCGAATATTTAATTGGACAACATATTTCTGGTGCACCCCTCATTAAAAAACTAGGATTGGAAGCTATTCCTACAGGGTATATACTTGTTGGGCAACCTTCAAGCACAACTTATGTAAGCAATACCACACCAATCCCCAATAATAAACCAGACCTTGCTGTGGCTACCGCTTTAGCTGGTGAAATGTTAGGCCATTCGCTTGTGTATATGGATGCAGGAAGTGGAGCAAGCAATCCAATTTCTGAGGAGATGATTTATAAAGTTTCGCAAGGGGTACAAATCCCTTTAATTATTGGTGGAGGCATTCGTACTTATGAAGACGCAAAAAAGGCCCTCATTGCTGGAGCCCATTGTATTGTAGTAGGTAATGCTGCAGAAAGCGATTCTTCTATTTTATACGAAATAGCAAGTGCAGTTTCTGATATAAACAGAAGTTTAGAGGTTCATCAATGATTCTCTTCTTCTCATTTTTCCAGCAGGAATACCAAACATCATTTTAAATCTTCGGCAGAAATAAGCTGTATCCTTATAACCAACTTGCTTTCCAATTTCTCTAATACTGTTTTTAGAGGTTCTTAGTAAATTAACGGCCTCTTCCATACGTTGGTATTCAATATAATCTTGAGGGTTTATTCCTGTTAACATTTTAAAATACTGACCAACATAATCTTCAGAAACATTGGCAACTTCTGCTAATACTTTATTAGATAAATCGCCATTAATATTATCTTTAATAAAATTGAATATATCTATTAGTCGAGGGTCTTTAAAATAAGTGCTATTTGTAGCAAGTTGTTCTACAAATAACCTGTTTTTAATTACGTACCTAATAATTTCAACAACTAACTGTTCTGTTTTAAGCTTAACAACTCTACTACTTCCAGGTTCATCAGATGTCGATTCTAGAAACAATTGTTTAATTGTAAAATTGATATCATCGCTCTTAATTACAAATGGCTCAATATCTAAAGAAGCAAAAAAGTTAACGGAGTTAAATACCTTAGCTTCAAAAGTTACAACAATCATTGAATCTGTAATAGTGGGATCAACAGTAACGCCTTGTGTATGAGATTGAATATATAGCTCTTTTTTGGTTACAAATTCTTCCGCAGTCAACTCAGCTTTAGCATTACTTCCGTAGGTTAGTTTTGTTCTTTTCCCTCCAGGAATAAATATCACTTCCCCTTCTTCTGCCTCAACCACGCCAGTTGAATCTTCAAAACTCAACTTTCCTGACTTTATAAAAACAGCTGTGTTTTCAACATCGTAGAAATTAGAGATAGTAACTGGCTGCTTAACATTTATACTTTTAGCCTTAATATACCTTACCCCTAATGATTCAATAATTTTATTATAATCTTCCATATAAATTAATTTTAACTTTCAAGAACAATTGTGCAAAAAATTCTTGGACAAATCTAATACGCAAATTTCAAAATCAGAAATTTTAGTCAATTTTTTTTTGTACTATTATAAGAAAACGTCTCTTTTCACTTTAAGAGCTCTCTTGCAATAACTATATTTTGAATTTCAGATGTTCCTTCATAAATCTGAGTGATTTTTGCATCTCTCATAAACCTTTCTACATGGTACTCTCTTACATAACCATAGCCTCCATGTATTTGCACCGCTTCAATAGAAGCATCCATTGCAGTTTTAGAAGCAAATACTTTTGCCATAGCACTCTCCTTTGTAAAATCTTTATGCTGATCTTTTAAATACGCAGCTTGTAAACAAAGTAACCTAGCAGCATCTATATTCGTAGCCATTTCCGAAAGTTTAAATTGGATGGCCTGATGTTTGGATATTTCAACTCCAAATGCTTTTCGTTCTTTTGAATATTTCAAGGAAAGCTCCAAGGATCCAGCAGCAATTCCAAGAGCTTGAGAAGCAATTCCAATTCTACCTCCACTAAGCACTTTCATTGCAAATTTAAATCCAAATCCGTTTTCGCCAATTCTATTTTCTTTAGGAACCTTAACATCTGTAAACATTAAAGAATGCGTGTCAGAAGCTCTGATGCCCATTTTTTGCTCCTTTTTACCTACCACAAAACCTTCCATTCCTTTTTCTACAATTAGAGCGTTTATGCCTTTATGTCCTTTCTCACGGTCAGTTTGGGCAATAACAATGTAGTATTCAGCTGAACTACCATTTGTAATCCAATTTTTAGTGCCGTTAAGTAAATAATAATCACCCTTATCTTCTGCAGTTGTTTTTTGAGAAGTTGCATCTGATCCAGCTTCCGGCTCGCTTAAACAAAAGGCTCCAATTTTTTGACCTGAGGCGAGTTGTGTAAGGTATTTTTGTTTTTGTTCTTCCGTTCCATACTTCTCTAACCCCCAGCAAACCAAAGAGTTATTAACCGACATTACCACTGATGTTGAAGCATCAACTTTAGAAATCTCTTCCATAGCTAACACATAAGAAATGGTATCCATTCCACCTCCTCCATACTTAGGATCAACCATCATACCCAAAAACCCTAACTCTCCAAGTTTTTTTACTTGTTCTTTAGGAAACTGGGCGTTCTCATCTCTTTCAATTACACCAGGGAGAAGCTCATTTTGAGCAAATTCTCTAGCGGCATCTCTTACAGCCAGTTGCTCTTCGGTAAAACCAAAATTCATAATACTTTTTTTTACTAAAACATAAAACCGGACTAATCTCTTCCTCCTAGAAAAATCATTATATAATACAATAGTGTTGTTAATGCCCCCAATGCAGCTACTACATAAGTCATTGCAGCCCATTTTAGTGCATCCTTCGACATGGCATACTCTTGTGAGGTAACTACATTATTAGCTTCAATCCATTGCAACGCTCTTTTACTCGCATCAAACTCTACAGGTAAAGTTACAAAGGCGAAGAGTGTAAAAATAAGATTAACACCAATTACAACTAGTAACACTAACTCCATTGGAAATATGCTTGTTAAAAACATACCGCCAAATAGCATCGCAAAGAATATAATATTCATGATTTTGCCACTTACATTTTGCAAAGGCACTAGGGTTGTTCTTAGTGTTAGCATGTTATACGCAGTTGCATGTTGCACAGCATGCCCACATTCGTGAGCAGCAATTGCTGCCGAAGCTGCTGATCGCCCCATATATACTGCCTCACTTAAATTAACAGTTTTGTTAGAAGGGTTATAATGATCCGTTAAACTTCCACCTATATGTACTACACTTACATCATAAATACCATTATCTCTAAGCATTTTTTCTGCCACCTCTTTACCTGACATTCCAGATGCCAACGGTATCTGCGAATATTTTTTAAATTTCCTCTTTAACGTATTGCTTACAGCAAAGCTAATAATCGCAAAAACAATGAATATTATAATTAACATGATTATCTATTTAAGTTAAACATTAATTTTTTTCTTTTTTAAACGTAAACTAATAATGAAACTCAATCCCCCAAAAAACAAAATAGATAGTGTTTGAGAAGAATGAATTAAAGTCGCAAAAAAGTATCCATCCTTTTCAACCACTCCATACAGCCCTAACACTGAGCCCACTAAAATATGATAGGTTCCAAAACCCCCTTGTACTGGTGCCGACATGCCAAGTCCTCCCATAATTAAAATAGACAACCCCGCCAATAAACCTAAGTGAGAAGTAGTTGGTAGAGCAAAAACAACCACATAAGCCATAGTAAAGTAAAACACCCAGATCAATACCGTTGAGCCCCAAAATCCTACTTTATTTTCTAATTTGAGTACACTGGTAAATCCATTATACAGTTCAATCGTAAAAGAGCGTAGTTTAAAATAGATGGGCATTCGTTTAATTCTTGCTCGCATCCACCATAAAACCAATGCTACTAATACAATTACCACACCAAGTACAATTAACACTTGTATCGCAGAAGAGCTTAGTTGAACAGTATTAGATTTTGAGTTAAAAAAATCGAGCATAAACCCACTTAGCCGATCGAACTGCAGAGTTAGCCCAAGTAAAATGATAACGATTAGCCCGAGTAAGTCAACTATCCGTTCTGCAACCACACTACCCAACGACACTGACATGTTGACACCATCATTTTTCTTCATAATACCACACCTTGTTATTTCCCCCGCTCTAGGAGCTAAAAGGTTAACAAAATACCCAATCATAACTGCCAAAAATGTTCTAAATACGGTTAAGTGTTTATACCCAAGCGGGTTCAGCAGCAGGTTCCACCTGTAGGCTCGAATAATATGGCTTATGATAGACAAAAAAACAGAGAGAAAAACCCAAGAATAATCTACCTGCTTGAATCTTTCTAATAAATCACTCAAGTCCCAATCTTTAAAGACATAATAAAGCAAGCTTCCCGCTATTAGGAGTCCAAAAGAGTATTTTAAAAATGTAATTAGCTTAGTTTTCAAGCCTATGAAACAAGTTTGTTATTATCATCAGGAAAAATTACAATAGGTACATGGGTCTTGCATTCCTCTTTATCTATTAATCCATAGGTAATTAATATAACCACATCACCTACTTGTGCCAGCCTAGCTGCTGGACCGTTTAAACAAACTTCGCCTGCACCTCTAGCACCGGTAATAACATAAGTTTCCAAGCGCTCTCCATTATTAATATTCACTACCTGCACTTTTTCGTTTTCAACAATATCAGCAGCGTCCATCAAATCTTCGTCTACAGTAATGCTACCTACATAATGTAGCTCAGCTTGGGTAATTTTTACCCTATGAATTTTAGATTTCATTACCTGTATTTGCATTCCTTATAATTCAAAAATGATGTTATCAATTAACCTTACACCTGCTACTAAGGCAGCAGCGCACAAAGCTAGCCGATCTCCTTCATTTACCATTGTTTTATGTTGAAGAGTTTTAGCATCAACAATTTCAAAATACTCCAATTCCATAGCCTCTTCTAGTCCAAAAATGGTCGTCACATTTTCTAAAACCTTTCCCTGAGTGTTTCCTTGCTTAAGTTGTGCCTTTGCTAGTTGTAGCGTGTAATATATCGTACTTGCAGTTTTAAGTTCAGCCTCATTCAATCGCCTGTTTCTAGACGACATGGCTAACCCACTTGTTTCTCTAATAATTGGTGCCAAGTGGAGTTTGACAGGTAAATCAAAATCGTCCACTAGAGTTGAAATAATCCTAAACTGCTGCAAGTCCTTTTGTCCAAAAAAAGCGCCTATTGGCTCAACTAAGCCAAATAATTTCATTACGATAACCCCAACCCCATTAAAATGATCAGGACGATGCTTTCCTTCTAATATGTGCTCTAAATAACCAAAATCTAAGCTTACCACTACCTCTTTCTCATAAATTTCTTTGGCATCGGGTATAAAAATTATATCACAACCAACCGTCCTTAGTAGTTCAATATCAGCTTCTTCTGTTTTAGGGTATTCAAGAAGGTCTTTTTTATTGTTGAACTGAGTTGGATTTACAAAAATAGTTGCCACAGTTACATTGTAATGCTTTTTTGACATTTGCACTAACGACAAATGACCTTGATGCAAAGCACCCATTGTTGGTACCAAACCAATGCTCTTATTAGCAATTTTAACCTTTTTGATTTCTTTTTTCAGGTTAGACTTAGACCTAATTACTTGGAACATACTGCTCAGTTAACAATATTGAGAGCCAAAACTACGTTTTTCATTCGAATTAATATTGATAACACTTTAAAAAAGGCGTATCTTTGTGCACCCATTTTATGGTCATATTAAAAAATCAACATTTATGTCGAAACTTCGAATACTTTATGTGGCAAGTGAGATTGATCCATTTCTTCAAACCTCAGAGGTTGCTGGCTTTGTAAGAAAGTTGCCTCAAGCCATGCAAGAAAAAGGAATGGAAATCCGAATTCTAGTACCAAGATTTGGATTGATTAATGAAAGAAAGAATAGATTGCACGAAGTTGTAAGACTTTCAGGAATAAATATTTCAGTAGGTGAAGAAGAAAAACCTCTTGTAATTAAGGTTGCCTCAATTCCGACCGCAAAGCTTCAAGTATATTTTATAGATAACGAAGATTACTTTAAACGTAAGTTTGTGTTTAACGATAAAGAGGATAAATTTTATGAGGACAACGATGAGCGAGTTGTATTCTTTTGCAAGGGGGCTCTTGAAACTGTTAAAAAACTAGGGTGGGCTCCAGATATTGTACACTGTAATGATTGGATGACCAGCCTTATTCCATTGTATATTAAAACAACCTACAAAAACGACCCTATTTTTCAAAATTCTAAAACCGTGTTTACAGTTTATGATAATAAGTTCAACCATAAATTTAATGGCGATTTGTTTAGTAAGGTAAAGATGATAGATATTGAAGATGAAAATCTTAAAAATCTTGAGTCTGCAGACTACTCTGGTTTTATGAAACTTGGCATGGAATATTCCGATGCAGTTATAAAGTCAAGTGATGACCTTAATAAAGAGCTTACTCAGCTTTTTGATGATTGTGAGGAGAAGAAGAAAGTCAACACCATCAAAAAGGACGAAAATTTCACCGAATCTTACTTCGAATTATATAATGAACTTATTGGTTAAGAAATTTAAGGAAGCAATAGTAGTTCTTTTGCTTCTTTCATTTTTTGTTTCATGCGAAGACCCTAGCAAAATTGGATTAGATGTTGATCCTAAAAATAGCGTAATCCTTACTAGGTATAAGGAGTTTGTGTTGCCAAGTACACAAGTACAGTTTAATCCTCGATCAACCTCCAACTCATCATCTTTGCAAGCTGGCACTTACTCAGATCAAGATTTTGGCATCCTATTATCTAAGAGCTATTTATGGCTTGGTGTTCAACCATCTACTCCTGTATTAAATAGCAATGCTGCTTATGTAAATACTGTACTTAGTATTCAATTTTCTTCTTTTTATGGCTCAGAAGCTGAAAATTTAGAAATTGAATCATTTGAGATTTATCAGCTTGCGGGAAACTTAAGTGCTACAGCTGATTATACAAGAATTGATGAGATTTCTTTAGGTGCTCTAATTGGCACTATTGATATATTAATACAGGAAAGAGATACGGTGCAGGCCGATTCGGTTTTTACAGTTGATATTGATGATTCTTTTGGGCAAATTCTATTTGATAAGCTAAAAGCTAATGATGCGATTTTTGATAACGATACATCATTTAATGAGTTTATAAAAGGAATCGCCATTATTGCTAAAACAGGAAATAATAAAATAATTCAGTTTAATTCTGCCACGTTTAATATGAAATTAAACTATACAGAAGAAAACTCGGCAGGACAAACTGTTGAAAGGAATTATTCTTTTGGTCTTGGAGCAAAACGTTTTTACCATCTGAGTTCTAATTTAAGTGCTACATCACTATCTGGTATTTTACCCGATAATAAAGATTTTATGCCGAGTGGTGATTATAGGTATATGCAAGCAGGAACTTTGATTGCTCTTAAAGCAGATTATGGCTCTATTATTAGTTTTTTTGAAGGAGAAAAAAATTCTGACTCCATAAATAGTATCATTATTCAAAAAGCATGGTTATCAGTAGGAGATGTTCCTGCTAACAAACCTGGCACTAGTTTGCCACCTGACTTTATCGCCTACTTTACTGATGATGCAAATACTTGGCCGGCTCTTGCAAAAGTCGGTAATGATTCTACAAGCACAATAACTACTTTGCAAAATGAATTTATTACACAAACTATACCTGTTTTTCCAGGATATTATGATGCTCCTCAAGACGTATCCTTAGGATTAGTAGATACTTTGGCTTATGAAGCAACCATGTCTAATTTTATTCAAAACTTAATTCTTGGGGGGTATGACACTGACAAAACACCCTTAGAGCCACAAGGTAAATTGCTGCTTTACGCTCCAACAAGTGTAACAGCTCCTCAATCTGCTCCTAGTCATACAGAAACTAATTTCTTTAAAGTACATAAGGATAGTATTAGAGTAAAAATTTATTACTCTACTTCTAATCTATAAACAACCAAAATATATGTGTGGAATTGTAGCCTATATTGGCAACCAGCAAGCAACCCCTATTATTATTAAAGGTCTTAAAAGACTTGAGTATAGAGGGTATGATAGTGCAGGTATCAGCATTTTAAATGGTGATTTAAATGTGTATAAAAAGAAAGGAAAAGTTTCAGAATTGGAACTATTGCTAGAAGGTAAATCAATAGAAAGCACTATTGGTATTGGGCACACAAGGTGGGCTACTCATGGAGAACCTAATGACGAAAATGCGCATCCTCACCTATCCAACTCTGGGAACCTATCTATTATTCATAACGGAATAATAGAAAATTATGGTACAATAAAACAAGAACTTATTAATAAAGGCTTCAGTTTTAAAAGCGAAACCGATACAGAGGTACTTATTAATTTTATCGAAAGCATACAAATAGAAAGAGACTGTTCTCTTGCCAGAGCAGTACGCATTGCTTTAAATTCAGTTGTTGGTGCTTATGCTATTGTTGTAATGTCTAAAGACAATGATAACCAACTAATTGCAGCTCGTAAAGGCAGCCCACTAGTTGTTGGTGTTGGGAAAGGAGAATTTTTCTTTGCATCGGATGCAACCCCAATTATTGAATATACGAATGAAGTGGTTTACCTTAATGACTATGAGGTTGCTATTGTAGAAAATGGAAAACTTTCGATAACGGATTTAAAGGACGTTGAGAAAACACCTTATATCCAAACCATAGAATTAGAGCTTGAAACCATTGAAAAAGGAGGTTACGAGCATTTTATGTTAAAAGAGATTTACGAACAACCGAAGTCCATCAAAGACTGTATGCGTGGTCGATTAAATGCGGATGAAAACAGATTGGTAATTGGAGGCATTAGAGAATATGCCAATAAGCTTACTAATACCGATAGGATTGTAATAAATGCTTGTGGAACCTCATGGCATGCAGGGTTAGTTTCAGAATATTTTATTGAAGAATTTTGTAGAATCCCAGTGGAGGTAGAATATGCTTCAGAGTTTAGATACAGAAACCCAATTATTAATGAAGGAGATACCGTTTTTGCCATTTCGCAATCTGGTGAAACTGCCGATACATTGGCTGCCATTGAATTAGCTAAGTCAAAAGGTGCCATTATTTTTGGTCTTTGTAATGTGGTAGGATCCTCTATTTCCAGAGCTTCGCATGAAGGAGCCTATACTCACGCAGGGCCAGAAATTGGTGTTGCCAGCACCAAAGCTTTTACAGCTCAACTTACTGTTATGTTTATGATTGCCTTAAAAATGGCCTACAAAAGAGGAACCATTGGCGATAGCGTTTTTAGAAATATGCTCTATGAGCTAGAAAGTATTCCTCAAAAGGTTGAAAAGGCATTGCTATTAAACGATCAAATTGAAAAAATTGCGGTTAAGTTTAAAGATGCTACTAACTTTTTATACCTCGGTAGAGGGTATAACTTTCCTGTTGCACTTGAAGGAGCTCTTAAGCTAAAAGAAATATCATATATTCATGCAGAAGGGTATCCCGCAGCAGAAATGAAGCATGGCCCTATTGCCCTTATTGACGAAGACATGCCTGTTGTGTTTATTGCAACAAAAGATAGTGGCTACGAAAAAATTGTGAGTAATATTCAAGAAGTAAAAGCTCGTAAAGGGCAGGTAATCGCAGTTGTAACAGAAGGGGATACACAAATTAAAGAAATCGCAGATTACACCATTGAAGTACCCGATACCCTAGAGCCATTGATGCCGTTAATCTCTGTGATTCCACTTCAGTTGTTGGCTTATCATATTGCTATTATGCGAGGTTGCAATGTAGATCAACCAAGAAACTTGGCCAAATCAGTAACAGTAGAATAGCGATAAACTTTATGAAACCGTCAAAGGTTCCATGTGACTATTGAAAATAAATTATAAACACATGAAATTAAAGTTCCGTATAAGCAATTTCAAATACGCTATTTCGTTACTCGATTTGATGCGATTTTTCATTCTTTTATTACTTTTTACTCCAACGATTACATTTTCTCAAGTTGATGATGGAAAAAATGATGAAATGTTTACCATTTCGACACCAATTACCATTGACCTTGGCAAAGAAGAAGAAGTGTATGAAAAGAGAAAAAAGAAGAAAAAAAAGAAGGTTTACTATGGTTTAAAAACAAAGAAAGGGTTTGCGAGAAAAGGCGTTGGAACCAAAACCACATTGGAACTTTTTAATACACTTAAAGTGCCCCAAACCCCTGATCCTTATGTTAGAGACATCTATTACTACGATTTTGAGCGGAAACAGATAAGAAAAACAAGAAAATATGATCCTAGAAAAGGAGTTCTCTTGCACGGGCCTTATAAAAAAAAAATAGGGGACATTACGGTTGAAGAAGGCATTTTTTACATTGGCACTAAGCATGGGCGTTGGGTTAGAAAAGACAAGAAAGACATTCTCATAGACAAAGAAAAATACTATAAAGGATGGCCAAAAGAATCTATGGTTAGGTATTATGATAAAGAACGAAGGAAAATTAAAGAAATAATTCCTGTTGAATATGGAGTTAAGGAAGGAAATTATTTTTATTTTTCACCAACAGGTGTTATTGCTATTGCAGGAGAGTTTAAATATGGGTACAAGGTGGGCAAATGGTCGTCTTTTTATACCAACCGAAGAGGTAGAAAAAGCAGAGAAATACAATACCGAAAAAATCCTTTTAATGATGAGTTTAAGCCTTATATATTAAGAGAGTGGAACACAAAGGGAAAGCAAATCTATGATTATGCTAAAGATAAGAAACGACCTCAATAAAAGGCATCTTTAAAATGCTCGACCTCTGGTTTTACTCCACCAAATATTATAGAAATAATATCAAACCGAATAGCTTCATTCCAATTATTAATTTCTATATAGGCTTCAGCTCCTTCAATAACCTTAGCTGCTTTAGCTTCATTTACGAAAGACTCAGGATTTCCAAACTTCGTACTTGATCTTGTTTTTACTTCAACAAACACAAGTAGATTGTCTTTCTGGCAAATCAAATCAATTTCGGATTTTCTCGCTCTGAAATTCTTTTCTAAAATAGAATACCCCTTACTTTTTAAATAATTAGCAGCTAGTTCTTCGCCTTTATCTCCTATTTCTTGTTGAATTGCCATGTAGAAATCGATTGCAGTCCAAATTAATGGTTAGTTGTTTCATTATCATCAACCAAAACTCTTTTTTTGTAGTATGAATTTAATAAACCCAACAAATACTTCCGCTTGGCCATTATTGAGGGAGCATTTTTTAGAAAATGAGAACAATTCAATTTCATCGTTATTTGCTCAAAACAAAAACCGCTTTAATGAGTTTTCCTTTTCGTTCGAAGACATACTTGTTGATTTCTCTAAAAACAAGATCACAAACAAAACTTTAAATCTATTAGCAGAGCTAGCAGCCGAGTGCAATCTTCAAGATTCCATTGAAGCCATGTTCTCAGGGGAAACCATAAACCACACGGAAAAAAGAGCTGTATTGCATACTGCTCTAAGAAATAGAAGCAATACGCCTGTGCTTGTAGAAGGTGAAAATATAATGCCTCAAATAAATGAAGTACTGCTGAAGATGAAATTGTTTTCAGCCAAAGTTCATAGTGGCGAATGGAAAGGGTTTTCAGGCAAAAAAATAACATCGATTGTAAATATTGGCATAGGAGGCTCCGACCTAGGCCCAGTAATGGTTACCGAAGCACTTAAATCTTATCAGGTTAAAGGAATTGAAACCTACTTTGTATCAAATGTAGATGGTACGCATATTGCCGAAACACTTAAAAAAGTAGATTCTGAAACTACCCTGTTTCTAGTGGCCTCTAAAACATTTACCACGCAAGAAACTATGACCAATGCCCATTCGGCTCGTTCGTGGTTACTTGATTATTATAAAGACGAAAAGGCCGTAGCTAGCCATTTTGTAGCACTCTCTACCAATGCAAAAGCCGTTAGCAAATTTGGGATTGACACTGCCAATATGTTCGAATTTTGGGATTGGGTTGGAGGGCGCTATTCCTTGTGGTCTGCCATTGGTTTGTCCATTTCTTTAACCATTGGCTATAACAATTTTGAAAGATTATTGGACGGTGCTCACGCTATGGATACTCATTTTAAGAGTGCTTCGTTTGATAAAAACACTCCTGTAATACTTGCAATGATAGGTATTTGGTATAATAACTTTTATGGCTATGAATCAGAAGCTATTTTGCCTTACGACCAATATATGCATCGTTTTGCAGCCTACTTTCAACAAGGCAATATGGAAAGTAATGGCAAGTATGTTGATAATGCTGGCAATAAAGTGACCTACCAAACAGGCCCAATTATTTGGGGAGAGCCTGGCACTAACGGGCAGCATGCCTTCTATCAGTTAATCCATCAAGGCACCAAAATTATTCCTTGCGATTTTATTGCTCCTGCCAAAAGCCATAACCCTATTGGCGACCATCATCCAAAACTAATGGCAAACTTCTTTGCCCAAACCGAAGCATTGATGAATGGTAAGACTAAGAAAGAAGTTTTAGATGAATTGAATGAGTTAGGCTTATCTGAGGAAGATATCGAGAAGCTATGTCCCTATAAAATATTTGAAGGTAATAGACCAACCAATTCTATCTTAGTTAAAGAAATAACGCCTTATACGTTAGGCTCTTTAATAGCGATGTACGAACACAAAATTTTTGTACAAGGTGTTATATGGAACATTAATAGCTTTGACCAATGGGGGGTTGAGCTTGGTAAAAAATTAGCGGGCGAAATATTACCTGAATTAGATGGCAACAAAAATATAGCTTCTCACGACAGCTCTACAAATGGGTTGATAAACCAATACAAAACTTTTAGAAATGAGTAAACCAGCCCTATACCCGTTAAAATTTGAGCCTATCTTGAAAAATAAAATTTGGGGTGGCACCAAACTAAAAACTGTTTTAGCTAAGCCAACAAATAGTCCGGATTGCGGTGAATCTTGGGAGATTTCTGGAGTGCCAGAAGATATTTCTGTGGTAGCAGAAGGCTCCCTTAAAGGCAAATCGTTAGTTGAGATAATTGAACAGTATGAGGGTAGTTTGGTGGGGGAAAAAGTGTATAAAGAGTTTAACACCGATTTCCCATTACTAATCAAATTTATAGATGCCAACCAAGACCTCTCCATCCAAGTGCACCCAGATGATAAAATGGCCAAAGAACGGCATAACTCGTTTGGTAAAACTGAAATGTGGTATGTGGTAGATGCCAAAGAAGGAGCCAGCCTTATTGCAGGGTTTAATAAACCCACTTCTAAAAAAGAATACTTAGAATATTTTAACGCTGGGAAGCTTGCTGAGCTACTGAATAAAGAACAAGTAGCAAACGAGGATGTATTCTTTTTACCCGCAGGTAGAGTACACACCATTGGCAAAGGGCTGCTGATTGCCGAAATACAGCAAACTTCAGATATCACCTATCGTATTTATGATTTCGATCGAAAAGATGCCAATGGAAATACTCGTGAATTACATGTAGAAGAGGCAGTTGATGCCATTGATTATGAGTTTTACGGTGAGTATAAAACTACTTATGATAGAACTGCTAAAGAAGTTGAACTAGAATCGTGCAAGTATTTTACAACCAACAGAATATTGGTTAACGAGAAGGTTTCTAGAAATTACTCCAATCTTGACTCTTTTGTAATACTAATGTGTTTAGAAGGAGAGGGGGAAATAAGTTGCGAGGATGGATCGATAGACTTTAAATTGGGAGATAGTATTCTGATTCCTAATCAGCTTAAAGGCGTAAATATTAATCCCTCGTTTAGTAGCATTTTTTTAGAAGTGTATATTCCAAGTTAAAAATGATGATTAAAACAATTAACCTATTATTTGCCTGTTTTGTGTTGCTGTTTGTTATTACAAGTTGTAGCCAGTTGAGTACCGAAAACACCGATATTGTGAGCAAAATTTTGCCCAATGGCCAGCATATAGAAGTTGAAAAAACAAATAAAGAAACCACTTCCATTGGCATTATTACAAAGCATAATTATGGAACCACCCATAGCTTTACTTATAAAATAACGCTTGATAAAATGGGTATTGAGTGGAATGGAGGAAGTGGAGAACCCAAACATCTACTTTTTTGTAAGGACACCGTTTATATCCACTTTCTGAAAGATAAATGGGTAGAAGAAGAGACCATAGACAGCTTAAATGAAACCTCAAATGGGCATTACCAAATTCAAGAGGCCTATCAAGTACATATTGATAAGCGGTACTTTTTTAAACTTTTGGGAGATGCCTATTGGATTGAAACTACCCCGGATAATTACATAAAGCAAAAAACAACGTGCAACGAGTTTCGGGTGCCTAATGATAATGAATTGGTGTTAGAGTAAGGGTTGAATGACTTGCCTCACAGGGTCTCATTCTCAAATATTCCTTATCCCGAACTCAGGTTCATAGCGTCATTTCGAAGTGCAACGGAGAAATCTTTGCCACCAATATAAAGGTGGCTAAGCTTTACCCTACCAAGGTTTTTCCTCTATGGGGTGGAGGGTTAAAAAGTAAATGTATCCTTTTTCTTCTTTAGCAAAAATGAAAGAGTCATAATTCCACCTCGGTCATAACTTGACAAAAACTTAGTGCCGATAGGCGTTGTTCTGTACCATTGTATTTCTAGTTTAAGCTTTTTAAACCTCCACCCCAAAGAGAGAGCTGGTTCAAAATTAATATACTCCTTCTCCAATTGGTCTAGCCCAACTTCTTCAAAATTTTCAAAAGGAACATTATGGTCAACTTTATAATAGTTAAGGTAGGTGAGTCTGGTAGAAAATGCTATCTCAAATCCTTTAATATGATAACCAATAGAAGGTTGTAAAAATAATTTAGTGAAAGAAGCATTTGCATAAAGTAATGAAATGTCGGTTAGAAATATA
>CAZZML010000009.1:0-5333 GCA_964654735.1 uncultured Roseivirgaceae bacterium
GGTTTAACCTTAGGTCGAACTCAGGTTGATAAACTAATTTTATGTGTTTTTCAGCAAGCCCTAAATTATAAGACCTAGTAGAATTCCGGCTAAAATAATAAATGGGGCTTTAATTTTAGTGAATTGAAGAAGAGCAAATGTTGATAATATTAACACCGAGTTTAATACATTATGCTCCATGGGTAGATAAAGGATTATGGCCGCAGCAATTACCATCCCCGAGCTTGCAGCTGTTATTCCTTCTAGCGAAGCTCTAACAATTCTATACCTTTTTAAATTATCCCAAAATCTAATTACAAAGAATATCAAAAGGGTGCCCGGTAAAAATATTCCTGCAGCTGATATCAATCCGCCAGCTATCATCCCTCCAATACCCAATTCTCTGGAGGAAAGAGCACCAATGTATGAACTAAACGAAAATACCGGGCCAGGTACAGCTTGTGCTAACCCATAGCCAGAAAGAAATTCGGGAGAAGTCAGGTAATCTTTTAAAGTCACAAATTCAGTGTATAAAAGTGGAATAAGCACTTGTCCTCCTCCAAAAATTAAGGAGCCGTTTCTATAAAAATTTTCAAATAATTTGATTGGCATCCAATTGGTAAAAGTGGCTAAAGCTCCTCCAATAATTAGGATGGATAACCAGAGAAGAAAGTTTGACCATTTAATTTTGAAGGGCTCATTTTTTTCTATTTTAGGCTGGCGCTTATATTTAATAGCAGTAACCAGACCGCCAATTAAAATAAGTACAGGAAATAGAAATGGAGAACTTGCTTTGAGAGATAGCAATGTTGAAAGAATTAGCACCAGAATCCCTGATTTTGATTCAATTACTTTAGATGTGATTTTGAAAGCAGCAAAAGTAATAAAGCCAACAGCCATAGGTTGAATAAATCGGATGGCATGTAAAATAGTTTCTTTGTGCTGAAACGTGGATAGTGCTATAGCTGCAAAAACAAGAATTGCTACGGCAGGTAATGCCCAAAAAAGTAAAGTTAAATAGGCCAAGTTCGAGCCGCCTATTCTAAATCCAATGGCAGTAATGGTCTGTGTTGAGGTTGGTCCTGGCAGTATTTGACACAAAGCATTTAATTCTAAAAGCTCTTTTTCAGTTAAGTAACCTCTTTTATCTACAAAGCGATCTAAAAAATAAGCAATATGCACTTGTGGTCCACCAAAAGCAGTTAGAGACATGAGTATCACATCTTTTAAAAATATATAATATCGAACTCTCTTTACAGTCAAACCTTGACTTTCTGATTCAATCTAACTTTAGCATTCTATTGCAACCATAGTTTGAACAATTTTTCAAACTGATTGTCTAAAATAATAATTTTGTTCAAATAACCTGTCGATAATGGCTCTTAAATACTGGGGCGTGCCTAATTGTGAAGGAACTCATGCAATATTTCAATGGAGTTAATTTTTCCAATATCAATATGGTATTGGTAATATTCTAACAAATCAGCAAGGAGTTTTATTCTTGTAGAACCTTGCAGATTGAGACAAGTTTCGTAATTCGCAGCTAAAAGAGCTTTTAACAAAAATAAGTTGTTTGTACTTGAGTAGAAAGAGGAGTTTGATACCTGCTGTATAAAATCAGATGTAGAGCTGGGTTTGAAACCTAGGAAGAGCGAGAATTTTACTAAAAAAATCAAATGAAAGTTCTGGGTTTCTTTTTCTTGTTCATTCAAAAGTATAATTGAGTTTTGAATGAAATCAAAAAAAGGAGGATTCCCATTTTCTTCCTTTAAGCATTTATTGAGAATTTCAGTAATAAAAATGCTGATGCTTGCTTTAATTGAATTTTCCCTCAAGTTGTGGAGGGGGTGGTAGCTGTTGATTTCGGAAATTCGACTAATATTTTTAGAGGCATTATAATATATTACCAGTTCAACTAATGAAAGTGGTTGAAAGAGAGCAATTTTCCCTTTTGAATTTTTACTTCTTACGCTGTTGGCAATTACACTTATAACCCCTTTTTCAACAGTATAAATTGTGGCAATAACAGAAGACTCTTTGTATTTAACAAATCGGAGAACAATACCTTTTGTTTTTACAAGCATATTTTAACACTACTTTACAATTGCAATTTTGCCAAATTGTGTTGAAGAACCATCCTCATTGGAAATAAAAACGAAATAGACTCCGGTACTAACCTCGCTCGAAAAAGTATTGTACATATCCCAAATAGCTGTATTCCCATTGGCTTCAATTGTTATTATTAAACGACCAGACGCATCTGTGATTTTTAGTTCGCTATTGGTAGGCACACCTTCTATGGTAATTACACCTGTAAAGCCCGGGCTAACAGGATTTGGGAATATTTTAGGCGTTTTATAAGTGCCGGTAACCGTTCCTGAACCTCTATAAGAGATGAGACCACTAGCCGTATTAAAGAAAACTTCACCAGTAAGGTTATTAATTGAAATATTAAGTACTGCATCAGAAAGTAATGGGCTATTATCTTCGTTAAAATGGGCAATCAGTTCAGTTCCATCCCTGTCAAAGAGCCAGGCACCTTTATTTGTTCCCATCCAAATTCTATTTCCACCATCAACAGCTAAGCAGCTTACGTTCTCATTATTAAACAATAGCTGCGAATTTATTATTGGAACTATTGCTTCTTGCGAAGGGGCGTCTATGATTGAAAATGGCGAAAGATAATAAACAATCCCTTTGGAAGTTGCTATCCAAATTTTATCTTCTTTATCGAGTAGTATTTGATTAATTGTATTACTTGGAATTGTTCCTACTCCATTTGATTTTAATACGGCCTCTCTAGTTTGGTTATGAACAACAATTCCCCCTCCAGCAGCAGAACTAATTGCAATCCATTGGTCTCCCCAGGAAGTGCTAATTATTTCTTTAGCACTTGAAACACTATTTGGTGGTGAGTAGGTAATCCATTCATTTTCGTTGGTTAAGGAGTGTAATGAAGATGAAGTATTATTATTTAATACCCAAAGTGTTCCACTCTCACTTGCAATATTGGCAACCAATACATTCTTATTTGGAGGGAACGAATTGATTAACGGGCTATTTGTGTCATCAATTATTTCAAAAAGATCATTATTCCATTTCAGTAAGCCATATCCATACGAGCTTAATATAAATTCTTCAGGTTTAGTTGAGCTTACTCCACTAATATCTAAAAATTCAGGAATTAGCTGAGTTTTAGGATATCCTGTTGAATTATAATTAGTCCAAATACCATCTTCAAAAATTGAAAATCCTACATTATTTCTCAGAGGGAGCTCATTGCTAGTTTTAAACGGGGGTAAAGCAAAAATCTTGTTTTGAACGGAGATAAGCTCTGTTACATCATTAAAAAACGGCCCGTTGGGGTAAAAACTCTCACTATTGTTGTCCATTATTAGTACTAGCCCATTCTGGTCATCTGCTATCCAATATGCATTTTTGTTAGAAATTGCGTCTTGTGCTTTAATAATATTTGCAGATTCAACTTGGGTAAGAGTTAAATTTTCTAATTGGTATAAATTATCAGAAGCTGTAATTAGAGTTCCTGATTCGGTATTAATACTCGTAAAACTGGCACCTACTAATTCTCCTAAACTTACCCAATTGCTATTTATATATTGCAATAAGCCTTGTGTTGTGTTTGCCGTAATGGGGTTATTTTGATGGATTCCTATGACCATAGCTGGTTCAGAATTTATGCCTGATGTTATATTAAATCGTTTCCATTTGGTAAAATCTTTTAAATTTTCAGTAAGGCTTCCTGCCATCAACCCAGTTTCGGTAGCTAAAAAAAGAGAGTCGTTATAAACCGTGCTGGCATATACTTTTAGATTATCTCCGGTGCTGCTTAAATTTAAATAAGACTCCTGTATTAGTTGAGATTCTGTATCAATTTTCAATAATCCAAAATCGGTACTTAAATAAGTGTAAATACCAACTTCATTCATATGATGACTTATTTTTGATACGAATATATCTGATAATTTGATATCGGGAATTGAACTTATTTCATTATTCCTGAGTAAGTCTATTTGTCCATTTTCGTAAGAAATAAGTAAAGTATTTGTATTCGTGTTAAAGTCAATTAATGAGATACCTGTATCTGATAACCCATTGAGTTTGGTAATACTTGTTATGCTTTTATCCGCTTTATCCAGAATGAAAAGGCCAGAACTTGAAGCGGCATAAACTTTATCGGTACTTTGAGAAACAGAAATGGTTGAATTATAAGAATAATGGGTACGCCAAGTTCCGGTAGGAATATTGCTTTGACAAATTGCTACCGTATTAATGAATACTGCAAGGATTAATACTGCGTATTTCAATGTTTGCTTGATTGCCCCTCTAAAAAACATTTTCTACATCTAGCTTCATAAGTACTTTGTTCTCCTAGCATTACTGTTTGTTTATTGTCAGTTAAACGATAAGAGTAAGAAGCTAGTGCCCCACAGTGCATACAAATGGCATGAACCTTAGTTACGTACTCTGCTTGAGCTAATAAACTAGGTATGGGACCAAAGGGATTTCCTTCAAAATCCATATCTAGGCCAGCAATAATTACTCGCTTCCCTAAAGAAGCAAGTTGGTTGCATACATCTACAAGCGATTCATCAAAAAATTGAGCTTCGTCTATGCCCACTACATCACTATTGCCAGAAAGCAATACAATATCGTTGGCAAATTGTACGGGAGTAGATCTTATGGCACTTTCATTATGCGAAACCACATCAGACTCATGGTACCTGGTATCAACCGAAGGTTTAAATATTTCAACCGATTGTTTAGCAATTAGGGCTCTATTTAGTCTTCTTATTAGCTCTTCCGTTTTACCCGAAAACATAGAACCACAGATTACTTCTACCCAGCCGGCTCCTTCTTTTTCTCCTTTCGGAATTGGTTGTTCTACAAACATTAATTAGTATAATTTACGCCCGGGAGCTTATTTTTTTCAGGAACCTTTATTCCTACGTTTCCAAATACTAATGCTTGGCAGGTCATTTGTTGGAAATCTAAAATTTTACCAGAATCAATAAAATCTATTTCAACTTGGGTTTTAGCACCTAAATTAACCTCACCACTAACTATTATGCATTTGCACGATGTACACTTACCCTTGCCTCCACAAGCATGCATCCAATCTATATTATTTTCTTGCAAAATGGCAAGAACTGTTAAAGGTGCAGCGTTGTTTAATTTATAATTAACAACTTTATGACCTTGGTTAGAAATAGTAATTTTAGGCATAATTTTACATCAACGTTTACAAAGGAACAAAATCTTGGAATGGAGAACAAACTGAATCAACCTGCTTTAGAACAATATGCAAATAAGTATGCTGATTTGCTCATCGAAAA
>CAZZML010000009.1:5433-21401 GCA_964654735.1 uncultured Roseivirgaceae bacterium
TCAATTGAAAACACACTTTTAATCATAGTTTCGCCTCTTAATTATTATAGAAATCTTGCTGAAGAGTATATAGATTTGCCTCCCAATAAGGATGAAGTAAAAGACTTACAACGATTTATTAAAATAAATAGCCACATGCGTGATGCACTTTTATCGGCATGGGCTTCTAATTATAATGGAGAGGAACTTTTTAATAAGGCATTCGAAGGCTTAAATGAGCCTCCTTCTGATGTAGCGCCACTTTTAGCACCTTTTAATGAACTATTAGAACTTGATATTGCTAGTATTTGGATTGAAGAGGAAGAAGACCAGGCTGGTGAATTGGAAGCTGCAAATGAAGCTGATTTTATTGACGAGGAAACAGATTTAGAAGAAGTAGAGTTTAGTACAATTCACACCCAATTTTCTGAAGAAAAAACGGAGATACTCGCAGACTCGCTGGGGTTTGAATCATCGCAATCCTCTTTAAAGTTAATGCTTACCATCAATCAAAAATTTATGTTTGTTAACGATTTATTTGATGGCAATAATGAGGACTTTAATAAAGTAATAGACTTTTTAGATAGCTGTGAAACAAAAGATGTGATACTTAAGTTTATCAATAGTAATTATATTCAACGAGGTAATTGGAAAGCAGAAGCACCTCAAGTAAAGGAATTTTTAGCACTAATCGATAAAAAGTTTAATTAGAGCCTGCTGGGTTGGTTTAATGAGCTAATCGTTGCATTCTGTTAGCATCTAAAGCAAGTAGTATAAATAGTAATATTGTAAACGATACAAGTGATGAACCTCCATAACTAAAAAATGGGAGGGGAATTCCAATGACCGGAAACAGGCCTATGGTCATGCCAATATTAACGGTAAAGTGGAAGAAAAGTATTGTGGCAACAGAGTACCCATACACTCTCGCAAAACGCCATTTTTGCCGCTCGGCAATTTGAGTAATTCTGAGTAATAAAGCGGTAAAAAGAGCAACAACAATCATTGAGCCTATCCAGCCTTGTTCTTCACCAACGGTACAAAATATAAAATCGGTGCTTTGCTCGGGTACAAAGTCAAATTTAGTTTGAGTTCCTTTTAGGTATCCTTTACCGGTTATACCGCCAGAACCAATGGCAATTTTAGATTGAGTTACGTTCCAACCTGCTCCTAAAGGGTCGGCATTGGGGTTTAGTAAAACCAATATTCTATTTTGTTGGTGGGGCTTTAATAAGTTATCAAATGCATAGCCCACACTATGGTACATGCCAATAATTATGACACCTAAAAAAACTATTACAAGTATCCGTTTAACACTCTTACGATTAAAGTAAACGCCTAACCCAACCATTACGGCAATGGGAGTCCAAAAGTAAAAATTATTCTCAACCAAAAGGGCTAATAAAAAAATAACAGCTGAGGCTACTCCAAGCACTAAAGGGATGGGCGACATCCCTTCCCTGAAGAGTACTAAAATAAATATCGAAAAAACAAGTGCTGTTCCGGCATCTCCTTGAGCAATGATAAGCACGGCAGGGGTGCTGATTATTAGTACAACATAGAAAACATCTTTTAATCGACTGATTTTAAAATTGGGTTTACTTACATATTTGGCCAATGCTAATGCCGTTGCAAACTTTGTAAACTCCGAAGGTTGAAAACGAAAGGAGCCAATTTCTAGCCAGGATTTAGCTCCGTTTACTTCTCTTGCAAAAATCATTACAACCACCAGGAGTATTATAAAAACTAGCCATATAGGGTAGGCTAAAGTATCGTAAATTTTATAATCCATTGATAAAATAACAATGGCTATTATAGTGGCAATGCCAATAAATAGCATTTGTTTACCGGCATTATGGCTAAAACTAAAAAAAGAAGTTGTGCTATCAACATCATAAATGGCTGCATAAATATTAATTACACCAAACAGCACCAGCATGCCATAAAGTATAATGGTTATCCAATCTAATTGATTAACTAAAGCTTCTGTTCTTCTCATTCAAAATCTCCTTTTAAAACGTAGGGTTCAAAATATAAAGCAGCACTATCTTTTTTAATGTATTTTTCTATAAGCAAACCGGATATAGCTGCAGCTGCTCTGGCTCCCTGCCCTGCATTTTCAACATATACAGATATCGCAATTTTAGGATTATCTCTTGGGGCAAATGCAATAAAAACCGAATGATCTGGATTTGGGTCATTTTGCACAGTGCCTGTTTTACCACACACTTCAATGTCCTTTAATTTAGCTCTGTATTGACCAGTTCCGCTTTTAATTACTTCAGCCATTGCTTCCACGGCAATTTCAAAATAGGCAGAATCAACTTCCGTATAATTTTTTTGAGTATAGATGGGTAATGGACTACCAGTATCACTAATGGCTTTTACTAAGTGGGGTTTATAATAATATCCTCTATTGGCCACTGTGGCAGTAAAATTGGCCATTTGAATGGGCACAACAAGATTTTCTCCTTCGCCAATGGATAAAGAATAAATATTGGAATATTTCCACTCTCTACCTTTATAGGCTCGATCGTAATATTTTGAATCTGGAATCAGTCCTCCTTTTTCACCTGGCAAATCAATACCTAATGGACCTCCAAATCCGAATTTTTTAACATAGCCATTCCACTTGTCAAGTCCAAGTTTTGCATCTTTATAGGCACTTTCTTCTACGTGCTGAACCACCATTTTGCGCATTACTTGATAGAAAAATGGGTTACACGAGTTTTTTATAGCACCTACTAGCTTCTCAGAAGTAGCAAATGGATGATTAGCTCCGTTATGACATCCAATTAAGTTGGTATTACATTTAAACCTAGTGTAAGGAGAAATTACACCTTCTTGCAGGGCAACCAACGACTGCACAATTTTAAAAATGCTACCCGGACGGTATGCAGCCATTAGCGGTCTGTTAAAAAGAGGTTTTAGCGAATCTTGTTTTATTATATTAAAATTTTTGCTAAAATCTTTCCCCGAAAGAAGACCCGGTGCGTAGGAAGGTGCCGAAACTATACACAGGATTTCTCCAGTTGAAGGTTCTATGGCCACAATGCTTCCAGATTTTCCTTTCATTAATTTTTCAGCGTATTCTTGAAGCTCTCGATCTATTGTGGTAGTTATGGAGTACCCAGGAACTGCCAATGTATCAAATATTCCGTCCTTAAATTTCCCCTTTTCAACTCCCCTTACATTTCTAATCTTAAATTGCTTACCTCTAAGCCCTCTTAGGTATGTTTCGTAATTAGACTCTAAACCACTTTTTCCAATGTAATCGCCACTGTGATAGTAATTAATGGTGTCCTTGCCTAATTCATATTTACTAATCTCACTTATATAACCAAGTGCATTTGCCAAAATAGGGTAGGAGTAAGAGCGAGTTGTTCTAGGCTGGAGCACAAAACCAGGAAACTCATCAAGGTGATCTTCAAACTTTGAAAATTTTTCTAAGGATATTTGCTTTAGAAATAGAGACGCTTTTACATAGGAGTAAGCTTTTGCCTTTGCTACTTTCGTCTCAAATTCTTCTTTTGAAATACCAACTAAATTACAAAATCGTAATGTATCAATATTTTTTATTTGATTAGGTACGACTAGTAAATCGAAAATTGCTTTATTGGCCACAAGAATTTCCCCATTTCTATCATAGATTAAGCCTCTAAAAGGATATTCAATTTCTGCTTGAATAATATTATTGTCAGCCGCAGTTTTATAACTATCGTCCAACACTTGTAAAGAAAAAAGTCGGACAGAGAAAAGTATGGCTACTACCACAAACACCCCTTGGATAATATATCCTCTCGATTTGTTCATCGCCCACCAGTTTTTTTAGAGAACAAATACTGAATAATGATGACAATACTATACGTGAAGAAAGTGGATAGCATAATTTTTTGAATTGTGAATAAGAACAAGTGAAAACCACCTGCTTCCACAATAAATAACCAAGAATGATGGAGGAAAATTAGGATAAGCGAATAGGTTGAAAACCAACTAAAACCCATTACCGTTGGTGTGGGCTTGGCACCTGCAGGGTATCCACCGTGTGGTATGAATAGTTTGAATAAAATAGGTCTTAAATACATTAAAAGCACCGAGGCTGAAGTGTGCACCCCTAAGGTGTTTGAAAAAATATCAACCGAAACACCTGTGGCAAAACCAATAAGCATAGCGGTAATAATGCCAAGCTCAAATTGAAATGTTAATAAAAATCCTACATACACAAAAGCAAACCCTTTGCCAAGTAGCACCATTTTATTAAATAGCAACACCTGAAAAAGTAAGTACCCAAAGAATGTGATCAGTTTAATTATATAGTCCTTATTCATTCTTCAGCCATTTGTGTTAATGAATCAATTTGAGGCAGGTCTTTATTAAGAACTACTTCTACTAATGATAAACTTGTAAAATCGTTAACAAGTTTAATTTGAACATCAAAAAAAGACGCATTTTCCGGTAAGGTCAATTTGCTTATTACACCAATGGTAATTCCATTTGGATAAACAGCATTAAACCCACTGGTAATAACTGTGTCTCCAACTGCCAAATTGTAATGTCGAGGCACATAAAGCACCTTTGCGTATTCAGGTGATTTGCCATCCCACTGTACGGTACATAAGTTTATTTTATTTTTAATTTCGGCCGAAATCTTTACATCCACATCTAATATTGAAACCACTGTGGAGTAGTTTTTGCCCACTCTTTTTACTTTTCCTACAATACCATTATTACCAATAACTCCCATACCTGACATTATGCCTTGGCTACTTCCGGAATTTATGGTGAGGGTATTATTGAGTAGAAAAACGCTATTGTTAACAATTTTAGAGTTGATAAATGCAAAATTGCTGACTGTGTCAACGTCTTCATTTTTTTCGTTTTTTGCTAATAAAGCTAAATACTTTGCTCGAAGCAAGGCGTTTTCTTTACTTAGTTGCTGGTTGGTCTTAGTTAAACTAAAATAATTATTGATATTGCTGGAAGTCTCCAATAATGAGCCCACTACATAATTGGTGGAGTTAAAAAACGTAGCCCGATTATAATTTGAGTTTTGAACTACTAAGAAAAACGCAGCCGATTCAAGTAAAATAAATACTAAAAAAGCTCTGTACTTGTATAAAAACAGTAAAAAACTGCGCATTGGGTTATGTCATTAGCACAGGTTTGTACTGGTTGAGGTTTTTCATAGCAATGCCTGTTCCTCTTACTACTGCTTTTAAAGGGTCTTCTACCACATGTATGGGTAGTTTTGTTTTAAGAGCAAGTCGTTTGCTTAAACCTCTAAGCGAAGCTCCTCCACCTGTAAGATGGATGCCTCTATCGTAAATATCGGCCGAAAGTTCCGGTGGAGATATTTCCAATGCTTTTAGCACTGCTTCTTCTACTTTAGAAACCGATTTATCTAAGGCAAAAGCAATTTCAGAATACGAGGCTTTAATTACTTTAGGAATACCCGTCATTAAATCTCTGCCTCTGATTTCATAATCTTCGGGGCCATCATCTAACTCTGTAAGAGCAGATCCAACCTCAATTTTTACACGTTCGGCAGAGCGTTCACCAATTAATAAATTATGCTGCCTACGCATATAATCGAGAATGTCCTTATTAAAAGTATCTCCGGCAATTCTAATAGACTGGTTACTTACAATGCCTGATAATGCAATAACTGCAATTTCGGTAGTTCCACCACCAATATCTACAATCATAGAACCCATTGGCTCTTCAATGTCTATACCTGTACCTATAGCTGCTGCAATAGGTTCGTAAATCATATATACTTCTTTGGCTCCAGCGTGTTCAGCTGAATCTCGAACCGCTCGTTTTTCCACTTCAGTTATGCCAGAAGGAATACAAATTACCATTCGATGACTTTTTGGGAAAATACTTCTACTTCCTTCGTCAATCATTTTAATCATCCCTCTAATCATATGCTCTGCTGCATGAAAATCAGCAATTACCCCGTCCTTTAAAGGGCGAATGGTTCTAATATTATCGTGTGTTTTTTCGTGCATTTGCATCGCCTGTCGGCCAATGGCAAGTACTTTATTGGTACTGCGGTCAATGGCAATGATAGAAGGTTCGTCCACAACAATTTTGTCATCTTTAATGATTAATGTGTTTGCAGTTCCTAAATCAATGGCCAAATCACTAGAGAAAAAATCGAAAAAACCCATACTAGTTGTTAAATATTAGTAATAAAATAAAATTTTGAAGTTGCACTATTTACCAAGCTGACTAAAATACAAATTTGCTTTAATTTATGGATTAAAACTAACTCATTTTAATGTTTAAAATGCCTTGTTCCTGTAAAAACCATTGAGATATTATGATTATTGCAATAATCAATAGATTCTTGGTCTTTTTTAGAGCCACCAGGTTGAATGATGGCTTTAATTCCTGCCTTATTAGCCACTTCCACACTATCGGAAAATGGAAAAAAAGCATCGGAGGCTAAAGTGGCTCCTTCTAACTTAAAACCAAAGGTGTTTGCTTTTTTTATAGCCTGTTGTAAGGCATCTACCCGAGAAGTTTGCCCTACTCCACTTGCAAGCATTTGCCCGTTTTTGGCTAATACAATGGCATTTGATTTGGTGTGTTTACAAATTCTGGAGGCAAAAAGTAAGTCCTTTATTTCTTGATTGCTTGGTGCTTTTTCAGTGGCAGTTGACAAACCTGCATTGCTGTCGGTTATATCATTGGCCGATTGTTGTATAACTCCTCCTAATAGTGATTTAAAAACAACATCGTCTTGAGGGTGTTTTTTAAGTTGGAGTAAGACTCTGTTTTTCTTAGATGTTAAGGTTGCCAGTGCTGCTTTGCTAAAAGAGGGAGCAATTAGCACTTCCATAAATAGTTTATCAATTTCCAGTGCTGTTACCTCATCAATTTCTGTATTTGATATGAGAACTCCTCCAAATGCAGAAAGCGTATCAGCTTCAAATGCTTTTAAATACGCTTCTTTGGTTGAGTTGGCAACCGCTACACCACAAGCATTGGTATGTTTAAGAATGGCAAAAGCAGTTTCTCCTTCAAACTCTTTCATGAGGCTAATGGCTGCTTCAATATCAACTAAATTATTATAAGAAATTTCTTTGCCGTGAAGCTGTGAAAATACCTTTTCTAAATCACCAAAAAATACGCCTTTTTGATGTGGGTTTTCACCATACCTCAAGGTACGCTCTTTGGTAATACTTTTTTTTAATGCCGGAATGTGTTCATCTTTATTAAAATAATTAAATATAGCGGTGTCGTAATGCGAACTTACATTAAATGCGTATGCTGCAAACCTTTTTCTTTCGGCCAATGTGGTTGCGCCATTTCCGTTTTCAAGGATGTCTAAGAGTTCTTCATACTGATCTCTGGAACTAACAATAAGTGCATCTTTATGATTTTTTGCTGCCGCCCTAATGAGGGAAATGCCTCCAATATCAATTTTTTCAATAATATCTTCGTGAGATGCTCCACTATTTACGGTATCTTCAAAAGGGTAAAGGTCAACAATGGTAAGGTCTATGGGAGGGATATTGTGCTCTTTGGCTTGAGTAATGTCTTCATTATTATCTCTTCGGTATAAAATGCCTCCAAAAACAGCAGGGTGCAAGGTTTTAACTCTGCCTCCAAAAATGGATGGATAACCGGTTAAATCTTCAACGGCTGTTGCCTCAACTCCCAGCTTATTTATAAAGGCCAAAGTGCCTCCTGTAGAGTATAATTTAACACCCAACTCATTCAGTTTTTTAATGATAGGTTCCAGGTTGTCTTTATGATAGACCGAGATTAGTGCGGAAGAAATTGGCTTTTGCATGTGTGCGATTTAGTAAGCCGCAAAACTACTTTATTTACCAATTATTATTTTGACTGGGAAAGTAATTTTTCAACAACTTTTAAAATGGTGGCAGGGTAGTGTTGGTGTTCAAGTTTGTGAATTTTAGAAGCCAGGTCATCAGCCGAATCAGAAGAGAATACGCTGCATTTTTTCTGTAAAATAACATTTCCCTTATCGTACTCATTATTTACGTAATGGATGGTAATCCCTGATTCTTTTTCTTTGTTTTTAATAACTGCTTCGTGCACAAAATGACCGTACATTCCTTTGCCTCCATATTTTGGCAATAACGCAGGGTGAATATTTAAAATGGTAAAATTATTTACCAACCGGCTTGGAACAAGCCACATAAAACCGGCTAATACTATTAAATCAACACTGTTTTTATTTAAATGATTAATAATTGCCGGGCTCCTATAAAACGCTTCTCTATTAAACGACAATGTTTTAACTCCAAAATTTTTAGCTCTTTTTAGAGCGTATGCATGCTCGTTATTAGAGTATAAACACTTGATTTTTACAGCAGTATTACCTTTAAAATGCTCGAATATAGCTTGCGCATTGGTGCCGCTGCCCGATGCAAAAATGGCAATATTAATTACTGATTTTTGCATTATATGAGAGTCATACTTGCGATTCCAATTATCATAATTACTTTAGCTATGCTGCTAAGCTGTGCATAATCTTGCTTTTTATCTGCATAAAATAATTTGAGACAAAGAAAACCCAGAATTATTACCAAGGAGATAAAAAAAGGAAAAAACATCTGCCAATTTTCGGTTACGTAAAAAACCACTACACTAAAAAGAATATTTATACCATAAATAACTTTTTTGGTTTGCGTGGCTCCAATAGAAATCGGAAGTGTATTGCAGTCAAATTTTTCATCACCTTCCATGTCTTCCAAATCCTTAATTATTTCTCTAATTAGTGAGATAAAAAAGGCAAAACTGGCATACATTAAAACAGACTCTAAATTTGAATAGTAGTGTAAATACACCACAAAAACCGATAGTCCGGTTAAAAAACTTACTGTTAGATTGCCCCATAACGGAAGCCTCTTTAATTGGTTGGAGTATAACCAAAGTAAAAAGGTTGCAAGCATATTAATACCCATTACCCACCAGGAAACAAAGGCACCTAAGGCAATCCCAATAAAATTGAAGATGGAATGAATTATTAACACCTGCCTTCTTTTAATATGTTTACCAATTACTACCCGGTCGGGTTTGTTTACATAATCAATTTTTATGTCGTAATAATCATTAATAATATAGCCCGCAGAGGCAATAAACAGAGTAGAAATTATTAAAATTAATAGTTGATAGTCTCTAATAATACCAGTAAATGTGGTGGGCTCAATTAAAAATAAAGCCACCATAAATTGTGTAATCGCAATAATTGCCAGATTAGGAAAACGAATGAGTTTTAATAATTGAAACAGGCTATTCATCCGATTGAGTTTGGTAAAAATCCAAGATTTGCTGAGAAACCAATTTATAAATTTCCTGCTTTTTAGGTTGTTGGTGTAATAACTCCATCTGGGTGTCAAGCACTTCAAAATCACCTCGTTTGGCAGGGCCTGTTTGCACATTTTTTGAGCCAAATTGAATGGCTTTTGAAATAGATTGCTCTAATAGCGGCTTTAGTATTGATAAGTCAAGATTAGCGTTTTGTACTATTTCTTCTGATTGGATGAGCATCCAATTGGTGAAATTGTTGGCAAAAACGGCTGCTAAATGCAATTGTTGTCTCTGCGAAGAAGAAATTATGGAAACGTTACCCGATAAAGTTTTTGCCAACTGAGCAAGTTTGTCGGCTGTTAGTTTATTCTCTCCTTCAATTAGTATGGGAATTTCTTCAAAGTTAACTTGTTGATTTTTTGTAAACGTTTGTAGTGGATAAAAAACGCCAATATTAGGAGTAGCTAAGTAGCCAAGTGTTGCCAGTGGCTTTGAGCCCGAAGTGTGTGCAATTATAATATCATCCGACAAAATAATTTCTTTGGCCACTTCTTCAATGGCATCATCGGTAATAGCAATGAGAATTATGTCAGTGTCAGTTTCAGAGAAATTCAGATCAAGCTTTACTTGACCTTCGTATAATTTATTAGCAAGTTTTTTAGCATTGTCTGGCTTTCTGCTGTAAATATTTCTTACAGAAGCACCTGCATTTTCAAGAGCAGGTGCAAGGTTCCATGCTAAATTACCTGCTCCAATAAAATCAATTCTCAATGCCCTACTCATACTTTTAACAGTCTAACGAATCAATTGCATTTTTTTATCTAAAACCAAATCACTAATCTTGATGTAAATATCATACAAATGCGACATCTATTCTACATTTTAGCTATTTCAATAATCGGAACTTTTTCGTGTCAGCAAAAAGCTGCTAAAGAAGGTAAAGAACTCACGGATGCAGAGTTACACCACTTGGCTGATTCTCTGGCTCATAAATTTATTATTGTAGATGGGCACGTAGATATTCCTTACAGGTTGTGGCATCACCCTGAAGATATTTCTGTAAGAACAGAGAATGGTCATTTTGATTATGTACGTGCCAAAGAAGGAGGGCTTGATGCCCCCATTATGTCCATCTATATACCACCGGGTAAAGAAGATAATGGAGCCAAGATGTTAGCCGATAGCTTGATAGATTTGGTAGAAAATCTAGCAAAACAACACCCTGATAAATTTGCGATTGCTACTAACCCGGCTCAAATTAAGGCTCAGTTTGCTAAAGGGCTTATTTCATTGCCCATGGGAATGGAAAACGGAGCACCCATTGAGCATAAGTTGGAAAATATTGGGTATTTCCACGATCGTGGTATTCGGTATATTACCTTAACACACGCCAAGGCTAATCATATTTCTGATTCTTCTTATGATAGCATCAGACTGTGGAATGGACTAAGCCCTTTTGGAGAAGAGGTGGTGGCTGAAATGAACCGTGTAGGCATTATGGTAGATGTTTCGCATGTAAGCGATAGTGCTTTTTATGATGTTTTGGCTGTTACCAAGGTGCCAGTTATTGCTTCACACTCAAGTTGCAGGCATTTTACTCCAGGTATGGAGCGAAATATGTCTGATGATATGATTAAGGCATTGGCAAAAAATGGTGGCGTTATTCATATTAACTTTGGGTCGTTCTTTTTAGACCCCGCTTTTGCTAAAGAAGAAAAAGACACTACTTATTTTGCCAAGGCATCTCAAATTGCTGATAATGTGGATAGAGTTGTTGAACTTGCAGGAATAGACTATGTGGCTTTTGGCTCCGATTTTGATGGAGTGGGTGATTTACCTGAAGATGTGAAAGATGCATCTCAATTACCCAATGTTATCTACGAGCTATTAAAGAGAGATTACTCAACTGAAGACATTGAAAAAATTTGCAATAAAAACACCTTTAGGGTTTGGCAGCAGGTGGAAGATTATGCAGTTGTTCAAAATTAAATAGTCTTGGAGTCAGACAATTTGTTTACCAAAGCACAGCTTGCTTTACGAAACGGAAACGACAGAGAAGAAATTTGGATTGCGTATAAGGGCGTAATTTACGATGTTGGTAATTCTAAATTATGGCGAGATGGTATCCATTACGAGCATTGGGCCGGACAAGATTTAACAGATGAGTTAACAGATGCTCCTCATACCAATAAGGTATTTGCAAAATTTAACATTATAGGAAAACTAATAAACTAATGTGGCTAGTAGCAGATAGTGGATCTACCAAAACAGAATGGATTTTGTTTGATGAAGGCGGCATAAAAAAGCAGGCTTATTCTGATGGGTTAAATCCATTATTCCTATCTAAAGAAGAATTTACTGCTAAAATCGTTGAGAGAATTCCGCCTGACTGGGAAACAGGTGTAACAAAGCTTTGGTTTTATGGTGCCGGTTGTGGCACCGAACTTATGCAAACACAAACTCACTCGTGGTTAGCCAGTTTGTTCACCCAAGCCATAATAGCTGTTGAATCAGATATGCTTGCAGCCGCAAGGGCCACTTGTGGTTCAAATGAAGGACTGGTTGCCATCTTAGGCACGGGATCTAACAGTTGCTTTTTTGATGGAAATATTATTAAAGAACAAATTAAACCACTTGGTTTTATTTTAGGTGACGAAGGAAGTGGTGCTGCCTTGGGGAAAGCACTACTTTTAAGGCTTTTAAGAGGTCAACTTACTCCTAAATTGTCAGAAATAATCTACCACGATATTGGTTTGAATTATGATGGAATTATCAATAAAGTATATCATTCGCAATGGCCCAATCGGTTTTTAGCTTCTTGTGCCAAAGTCCTGTACAACCATAAATCAGAACAGGAGGTTGCAGAAATTATCACTACTGAATTTGACGGCTTTTCTAATGTGCTTAAAAAGTATGAGATAAAACTACCTGTACACATCATAGGCTCAGTAGGCTACTTCTTTGAAAAAGAAATTCGAGCTTCACTATTAAAACACCAATTAGAATCAGGTAAAATTATTAAAAATCCTGCAAAAGCATTGGTAAATTACCACCTCGAAAATGGTTAATCGATTTTTTCAATTTTTGCTAATAATGGAATCAAGTAATTATTTCCAGATTTTGCTTCGTAGCATAATGCTCTGGTTCTCCTTGATTTCACTTTTTTGAATACTCGCTCCTTAAAAATAAATTCTTTCCCATCTTTAATATCATTTACATAAAGTGCATCTTCATTATTGTTCGGAAACATGATTGCCCATAACCGTGGATCTGCCGATAGCGAAGCTTTTGGGTTTTTGAGATGCAAAGCAAGTGCAGAAAGCAAATTGGTTTCAAAAACAGAATGTGTTAATAACGGAGCCATTAATTTGCGAAATGCTCCTTTCCATTCTTTGCCGTGTGGCATTACTTTTCTTCCATAATTAAGCATTACATCTAAATGAGCCAGTTCGTGAATAAAGGTAATTAAAAATAACTGTTGACTCAATCCTTTATTAATGGATATGGTATGCGATTTGGTTTGGGGGCAATATTTATAATGCCCAAATTTTGATTTTCTATCAAAGCTCAGGTCTAATTTAAACTCATAGTTATTGCTTATACTAATACAATATTCGAGTGCGTTTTCACTAATATATTTCTTTAATATATTTTTCATAGTGGGTAAAAATAAAAAAGGGAGAAAACTCAAAGCTTCCTCCCTTTTTTACATACTGTCGAAATTGTTATTCTGATGGCGCTTCTTCAGTTGTTTCACCTTCTTCCGTTGAAGTAGAATCCGCTTGTACTTCTTCTACCGGAGCTACCTCTTCAACAGCTTCAACTTCTTCTGTAGCAGGAGCCGCTTCTTCCGTAGTAGTCGTTTCTTCCGTTGAAGAACTCTCTCCTCCGCAAGCAACCATACCAAATGCAAAGCCAACTGCAAGCAATAATGTTAATAATTTTTTCATAATTATATTAGATTAAGAATGTTAGTAAATACTAAATTTCTGAAAAAATTAGAATAATCCTAGTATCAGGCTTATTTTTTTCTAAAATAAACTCGAACAGGCACTCCCTCTAGCTTAAAATGAGATCTTAATTTGTTCTCTAAGAATCGTTGATATGGGGCTTTTATGTATTGAGGCAAATTGCAGAAAAATGCAAAACTAGTTGACTGCGTTGGTAGCTGAGTGATATACTTAATCTTAATATACTTCCCTTTTAAGGCAGGTGGGGGGTATCGCTCAATTTCAGGCAACATCGCATCATTCAATTTAGAGGTTGAAATTTTCCGTGCTCTGTTCTCGTAAATTTCAACCGCTAATTCAATGGCTTTAAATATTCGTTGCTTATTAATTACAGAAGTAAAAATAATGGGAGCATAACCAAGTGGACCTAATTTCTGCTTCATTTCTTCACGAATGCTAACCGCAGTATTGGTTTCTTTTTCTACCAAATCCCATTTATTAATCATTATTAATACACCTTTCCCATATTTATCGGCCAATGCAATAATATTAATATCTTGTGCTTCCAACCCTCTTTCTGCATCAATTAAAATAATGCAGATATCACTATCTTGCAAGGATTGCAACGCCCTCAATACTGAGTAAAACTCAATGTCTTCAGTAACTTTCGATTTTTTGCGAATTCCTGCCGTATCAGTGAGAATAAAGTCCTTTCCAAATAAATTATACCTTGTATTTATTGAATCTCTTGTTGTGCCAGCTTGGTCAGTAACAATATTTCTATCGGTTCCGACCAAAGCATTTACAAAAGAAGACTTGCCTGCATTGGGTCTTCCTAAAATAGCTATTCTCGGAATTCCTTCGTCAGGGTTACCTTCATCTTCTGATTTGAAGGTTTTAACAACGGCATCTAATAATTCTCCAGTACCGGAACCATTGGAAGACGAGATAGGGTAAACTTCGTCAAAGCCGAGAGCATAAAACTCACCCGTCATAAAACTCATTTCAGTTGTATCCGATTTGTTTACGGCAATAAAAACGGGTTTGCCAACTTGACGAACCACTTTAGCAAAGTCTTCATCTAACCCTGTTAATCCGTCTTTGGCATCTACCATAAATATGATACAGGAGGCTTCGCCTAAAGCAAGCTTTACTTGCTCTCGAATGGCACCCTCAAAAATATCGTCCGAACCACTTACATAACCACCTGTGTCAATAGTTGTAAAATGCTTACCTGTCCATTCGGCATAACCATATTGTCTATCTCGTGTTACACCACTTTTATTATCCATTATAGCAGTTCTTTTTTCAACCAATCGGTTAAAAAAAGTTGATTTACCCACATTAGGCCTGCCTACTATTGCAACTATATTTGCCATTGTTTTTATCCCTTTATTGTATTATTACAAATCTATTGAAAATTAAATATTGATTTAACAAGTTTCTTACCTGAATAATTCTATCATTATAGATTTATAAATTGATAAACAATAATTACTCTCATTAATTCGAATAGCTATTGAATAGCATTAGAACCCCATTTTCTAATACCCAAATCCTTTAATGGATAACTTCTTATTACGCCAATCATCGGCCACCTTTACGTATGTCTCCAAATGAATTTGTTTGTTAAAAAAAGTCTCTAAGTCTTGCCGAGCTGCAATTCCTACTTTTTTTAATGCTTCTCCTTTATGCCCTATAATAATGCCTTTTTGGCTTTTACGTTCTACGTAAATGAGTGCCCTTATTCTAATAATTTTTTTGTCTTCCTTAAACTCTTCTACAATCACCTGTGTGCTATAAGGTACTTCTTTTTTATAATTCTGAAAAATCTTTTCCCTTACAATTTCTTCCACAAAGAATTTTTCGGGCTTATCCGTCATTTCGTCTTTAGGGAAATATGCTTCGTGCTCAGGTAAGAGCTCTAAGATACTGTCGAAAAGTACATCGATATTCTCTCCTTTAAGTGCTGACACCTCAATGGTTTTTGCAGGGGTAAAAACTTCGTGCCAATAAGCTATTTTATCATACGCTTGCGACCCTTTTGACAAATCAATTTTGTTCAAAATCATTATAACCGGTTGTTTCAAACTTTTAAGCCGTTGAATCAAATCTTCATCATGCTTTTCGAACAAATCAGTTACAAATAAAATAATATCAGCGTCCTCTAGCGAAGTACTGACAAATCGCATCATAGCACTTTGCAATTCATACTGAGGTTTGATGATGCCTGGTGTGTCAGAATATACCACTTGAAAGTCTTCTCCACTTAAAATGCCCATTATTCTATGGCGTGTTGTTTGAGCCTTCGAGGTAATAATTGAAAGGCGTTCGCCCACCAACTGATTTATCAAGGTGGATTTGCCAACATTGGGCTTGCCTATGATGCTTACGAAACCTGCTTTGTGCTTTTTATCTGACATAAAAAATAATATGTCGCAAAGGTATTTGTTTTTAATCAATAGCAATCTACTTTTGTACTCCCTTAGCAAATGGCTAGGCATGAGTTGTAAAAAAACACATTAAAAATATATCGCGGGGTGGAGTCCCGATAGCAATCGGGAGTAGCTCGTTAATTTGAAAGTAAAATTATAATTCGAGCATAAGCTAGCGATAATATTTTGTAAAAATATATCGCGGGGTGGAGCAGTTGGTAGCTCGTCGGGCTCATAACCCGAAGGTCGTTGGTTCAAGTCCAACCCCCGCTACTTTTTAAAGGACAACTCATGGGTTGTCCTTTTTTATTACCTT
>CAZZML010000010.1:0-21066 GCA_964654735.1 uncultured Roseivirgaceae bacterium
CTTCGCTACGCTGTGGCGAATAACCATTTAGTTTGAATAGCTGAGTAGTAACACTTATTTGTAATATTCAGTGAAAAAATGCTGCCACAGCGATAGCGAAGGCTCTAATGATTCTGCTAATATGTAGCTAAATTTACAAGTCGGTTTCCGTAAAGTTCATCCTGAAGTTATAAGGTCAATAGTTTTACTTTTCACCCTTCTTTAATTCTTCTAACACTTTCCAAATGCGAAATAATGACCTGGGAACATGAAAAAACCCTTTCCACTTGCCACCTTTTATTGGCAATAAAGGGTTTCCTTGCCTACTCAAATACCCATACCACTCACCAAACGCTGCATCAGGAAAGTGAGACCATGTATATTGATGTATTTTTTCAAACCAAACCCAACACCTCTTATCTCCGGTTAGTGAAAATGCTGTTACTAAGGAAACAAGTGCTTCTAAATGAACCCACCAAAGTTTTTGATCCCACTCTAACGATAATGGGGGTTTTCCTTTTGCATCCATAAAGCAGAAAATACCACCATGTTCTTTATCCCACCCAAATTCAAGGGTAGAAATTATAATTTCTACAGCCTGATTTATAACCTCCTTTCTGCCTTGCTTATTGGCTATGTCCATTACAAACCCCATGCCTTCAATTCCATGTCCCGGATTTATCAACCGCCCTTCAAACGAATCAAGCTGATTGCCGTTTGTTAATATGTTTTCTCTGATTAGTAGCCGTTCTTTATCAAGAAAAGTATTCATTATTTCGGAAAGAAACTGTTCAGCGTATTTGTTAAAACCATCGTCTCCAATCATCCATTTTAATTCAAATGTTAAGTTGGCAAGTATCATTGGTAAACTAAATGATTTTAGCGGCCTGTTTTTATAAATGGATTTATTGAATTTTCCTTTTGGGTTACTTTGCCGAGATAAGATGTTATTATACGTTGTAGAAGCAATATTGGCACAGGTGTTGTCTCCTGTAGCCAATGCATATTCACCAAATGCGAGTGCTGCAAAGCAATCGGAAAATATATTGTAAGGTTCTACCAATGGTTTTCCTTCTTTGGTTAAAGAAAAATACCAATCCCCATTAGTATCTCTTCCGTGCTTTTTTAAAAAATTTATGCCAAGGGTAGCTATTTCTAGCCATTCTTGTTTTTTTTTGCACCTGTTATACAACATCGAAAATGTCCATACCTGGCGTGCTTGAAGCCAGACGAATTTATCTGTATCATACACACTTCCGTCTCTATCGAGGCATGTAAAATAACCACCAAAAGTGTTATCTATAGAATGTTTCTGCCAAAAAGGAATTACGTCTTTCAGCAATGCATTTTTGTACATCAATTCGTACTTTTCCAATAAACTAACTGCTACCATACGCTCTACCAGAGGAGATTTCTATTCTTTGTAATAATCCAGGTAATCCTGTCTTAATTTTCCTGCCAAACTGCCATTGGGGCCGCTGGGGCTCATATCTGAATAGTATTGAAATGTGATAATTTTGCTTACCGTTGGTGCAATAGTTGTTAGCTTTTCTTTTACAACAATAAACGACTCCGGTTCACCACCGGGTTTAAACGTTTCAATATCGGCCCAAAATGCTCCTTTAAAGCCTCCATCGGCAAATAACCCATCGTTGGCTGCCTGATAATAGGAGCCAATTGTTTGTAAGCTGGCATGGTTTACCCCAATGCCATCTTGTAATAAGATGGCATCTAAGTTACATTTTGCCATACGTTTCATAAACAGTCTAAATTTTTGTGTATCGGTAATATTGTAATTAAAAAACACGGTGGTTAAAACAGGCTTACTACTAATACTTTTACAGTAGTTAGCAATCGGATTTATAAGGTTGTTTTTTAATACATTAAATTTTGCTTCTGTATCATAGTAATAGGGGGCTCCTTCATGTGATATATACCAACCTGCAAAAGCCTTGTTATTTTTAGAGCGTTTCCAAATAGTATTGGCTACATCCTTACTACGTTGTGCATGCAAATTCATTTCGGCAGAATTGCTGGCGTTATCCCAATAGTTTTCATTAAAATACAGGCCTACATAAACTTTAATATCGTTTCTTTCGGCAGCGTTTAATAAATTTGATAAGGCATCTTTATAAATAACAGAACTGTAATCATTAGGGAAGTCAATCCAACTAATTTCGTTGTATGCTGAAAATTGAACAAATAGTATTTGAATGCCAATTTCTTTTATTTCCTCCATGTGTGTATCCCACTGAGTAGCACCCCAGCCGGATTTACCCCAAAAATCGATAAAAGTACCATTAATAAAAGGCGTAGTGGAGCCAATTCCTCCAACAATAATAGTGTCTTCCTCTTCTATTGGAGGTTCAATAATTGGGTCAACTATTTTTTCTTTGCAACTTATTGCGGTTATTAAAAATAGCGATAGAGCAATAAACAATACTTTTTTTATAAGAAATGTTTTTCCAGTAAACAGAGACTTTTCTATATTTTTCATAATTATATTTTGAGAATTAAATTTCACTAAGTTTATAGACGAACACTATTTAGTGAATAGCATCCTACCAATCAAAGTAATATTGGCGATACTGGTTTCGTAATGCATCGGCTGCTACTTGGTTCGCACCTGTATGTGGGCTGCCTATTCCCATATCTTTATAATATTGAAATGTAACAATTTTGGTAACATACGCATCTACAATATTAAATTTTTGAACAACCGTATTAAAAGTTTCTGGAGCTGTATTGGGTTTAAATGTTTCAACATCAGCCCAAAATTCGCCATGAAAAACCGGAGATTCGCCATATAGCCCCCAATTAGCATTATTAAAGTAGCCTTGTAAATTGCCAATAGAAACGTGTGGCGTTACACCGTCTTCGCTTGCACCAACACCATCTTGAAGCATAATTACGTCTAAATTACATCCGCCCAAGCGATTCATAAAGTACAGCAGATCTATTGAAGTAGATAAGCTTTCGTTACAGAAAGCAGCAATTGCTACGGGTTTACCACTTATGTTTTTACAGTGGTTTGCAATGGGATTTACCAAATTATTTTTAAAGGTATTAAACTTTGATGCTGTATTAAAATAGTACGGTGCCGGTTCATGTGATATATACCATCCTTCAAAAGAAGAATAACCGCTATACCGGTTCCAAATGTTGGTTGCGAGTTGTTTGCTACGGTTTGCATGTAACTGTAGCAAACTGGCATTTTGTGTATTGCTCCAAAAGTTTTCGTTGAAATACAAGCCTACGTAAACTTTTATGCCATACGTACTTGCTGCCTGCAATAACCTTGGCAGCGCATTGGGGTATATTTCTGTGCTGTAATTATTAGAAGAATTACACCATATATAATTGCCATAAGCCGAAAATTGAACAATTAAAGTTTGAACTCCTACCAATTGCATTTCGGCCATGTGTGCGTTCCATTGGGCTAAACTCCAGTTTGATTTGTACCAAAAATCAACAAATGTACCTGTTAGGTATGGTTGGGTATAACCTTGCCCATGACGTGCAGAAGAATTTGAAATTTCCTCTTTCTGAGCAATTTGATCAATATTTTTAACTTCAGGCTCAATGTATTCTTTACAGCCAACAAACAAAAACATACTAAATATCAGAGAAACCAATATCGTTTGATTTAACTGTAAGCCAACTTGTAGGTTTAATCTTTCAATCGATTTTTTCATCATTTTTTATTTATGTTTAACATTTATTATAGTTTCAATTTATTCTTTACAAATAATGATTATCGGGTTATTTTTATTAAGCCCAAAAATCAATTTTTCTCATTATCTCCTGCATTATATTTTTTAAATAAAATGCTAAATAATACACCTACAACAATAAAAATAAGTGCTGCATAGCCGGCTACTTGCCAGCGTGCAATGTATAGGCTATTAAAACTTATGGTGGCCGCTGATATGGCTATTGCACCTAATATGGCTATTAGCAGCCCATAAATTACATTTGTTGGTTTAGCGGGTTTTGTTACTCCTGCTTTTAGGGGTATTTGGCCCCACCACCCCATTGGTTTAGCTTTTTTATAAAAGGCTATTAGCTTTTCTTCTGGTTCAGGTTCTGTAAAAAGGGCAACCCCTACCCATAAAATAAGTGTAAAAGCCATTGAAGCCAGCACCACAACATAGGCTGTTGCATCTCCTATATTTATAAAATAGTTGAATAGAATAAACTTGTTGATAAGAAAAATTAGCGGCCCACCAAATGAAGCGGCTATTCGAGCTTTGCCATTAAATCGCCACCACCACCACTGTGCCCAGTTTGCTGTTAGCTCGGCTGACGAAATGCCTAACATAAATACAGCTATATCTATCACGTTTTCTGCCCGGGCTGCAACAATGATGGCTAACACTATAATTAATATTGCAACAAGCCTGCCTATTAAAAGGTAATGTTTTTCGGACGATTTGGGTACAAAAAGCCTCTTATAGACATCATTTACAAAAACCTGAGCTCCAAAATTCATATTGGAACTTATGGTTGACATAACTGAGGCCAAAATTGCACTAACTGCCAACCCCAGGAGGCCAACGGGTAAATATTGGTTTAGTAGCATGCCATAGGCAAGTTCTTTGTTAATGGAGCCATCGTATAATCCGGGCCATTTCACCATTGCTCCCAGAGCAGGTAATGTTAATAATGAAAGCATCAAAAAAAGAGTTACTTCTGCCCATATATACATTTTAGAAGCCTCTTTGGTGTTTTTACATGATAAAATTCGTTGGCCTTCCATAGCTCCGGACATGGGGGCTACATCGCCCCCATACCCTACCGATGAACCTACCATCCAAGCCACAATACCAATCATTCCCAGTAATTCATGGCTTTTGGGTGGGTGCCAGCTAACAACCCCATCGCCAAATTGAGCTATTAGTGAATTTTTTAAATTTACAGTACCGGTTATAATACCTTCGGTACCGCCAAATTCTTTTAATACTAAAAACATAAGGGATACCGAGCTAACCACCATAATGGATGTTTGAAAAAAATCGGAAATTACAACTCCTTTATACCCCGATAGAAGTACGTAAAATAAAATAACCGGAATTATAACGGCAAAAGTGGTAATCATATCCCAGCCTAATAACGGCAATGCTACTTTGTGTAATCCTAACAGCCCGGCTCCTGTCCATGCTACCACCGAAATAAAAACACTACGGATAGCTACCCAGCTTCTGACGGCTATAGCCGGCCGGCCTGAGAACCTTAATTCATAAAATTCGGGTGATGTTATTAGCTTTAATCTTCGCCATACTACGGCAAACAAAACAGCTCCTATCATAAATGCAATACTAAACCTGCTAATGTACCACCAGTATATAAAGGCACCGGTAATAACTGTCATACCACAATAGGCTGGGGCAACATCGGTATTCATACTGGTAGCGGCATAAGAAATACCATTAAGCCAACCCGGGATTTTACGCCCTCCTAAAAAATAACTTTCAGTATCTGACCCTGACTTTTTTGTTATTTTCATAAACAGGCCAAAGCCTATCAAAACAAGGAAATAAAGAATAATTATGAGGTAATCTATGCCTGCTAAAGAGGAGTGTGGCAATATGTTCGATAATATCTTCAAATTACTTGTTTTTTGCTTTTCTTTTATATCCTCTGAATTTAATAGGGATAAATTGATTTTATACTTTGTGTTTTTAACCTGAATAATTCATGAATTAATCAGGTTAAAAACACTACATCTTCATTCCAATTTTTTCGGGAGAAGATTCTCCAAATAGTATTGGTTTTGTTATAAAATTTTATTGCTTCATAAACCTAGGTTCAACAGTAAATACTGGGCTACTAATGGCTGTTTTAAATGCAGCAAGAGATTCCGGAGAAGTATCAATTCTTAAATCTGTATCACCAAAATTTTCGTGCCAATAACTCATTGCATCAATTTCTTGATAATAAGCACCGTTTACGCTCACACTATGGTAAGCATCTGTTATCCACTGAGCCTTATTGCCCAGTGTATCATCTTCAATAACACCCATTTCAAGTACAGCAATTGGTTTTCCTTCATCAGAAATAGCCATAATTTCACTCCACGAATCATTGAGCACGTCTTCAAATGACCACCAACCACTATTATTGTTCTGTGGCCCATAGACGCTAACTCCAATCCAATCAATATAATGATCTCCCGGATAATAGTCTTTCATTTTGTTCCATCCTGTGTTTGGGTAACTGTATGCATTAACATGAAAAAACCAGGTTATATTATCTACTTTTTGTGCATTAAATAAGCTAATAATATGCCGATATGCATCTCTAAACCGTTCAGTACCATCATATTCATTAACATTTCCATAACCGCTTGTTGCGCTTTCGCCATTCCATTTTGCATTCCATGGAAACCAGCTTCCGTTTACTTCAGTACCAAACTCTACCAGCAAGGGGATGCCTGTTACCTTGGCATTAATCGCCCATTGTGTAATTGCGTTATCAAATTGCCCATCAATAAATGCTTGCATTGTATAAACCAGGTCAGGTGTGTCTTCATTTTCGTTTCGCGGCATTATTCGAATAAAAGGAACGCACCCTTCGGCACTAATTATATTTACTTCTTTAGATGGAAAATGTATGCCATCAAACCAGTTATCAGAAAAATAAGCCCAGGTAATACTTTTTCCTGATAATGCTTTAAAGTTTACTATTCTTTCTTTAAACACTTCGTCTTCAAAACCGCCAAAATCAGGATATGCAGCATGGTATATTTTATCATCGGCAGGCTCCACTAACTTAGTACTTTCCACCGCAACAGGGGGTTCGGTAGGATTGGGCTTGTTAGTAGGCTTGGCTTTTTCTTTTGAGCAGCTAATGGATGGAGCTATTAGCAATGTAAGAATTAGCAAATAAGATAAAATGCGTTTAACCCGGATTATGCAATAGAATTCGTTATGAGGGTTTAAAGCGCAATAAATCAGGAAGTTTGGATTTGCAAGCATAGCACCGCTATGGTTAAAAAACAAACGAAGCAAAGCGACTGATTTGCAGCGCTTTAAACACGTAATAGAATTACTATTGCATATTTCGGGTTTAACTTTTAGCATTACTCGCTTTTTTTAGTTTTTATCGACAACAACTAAAGGCAATTTACCTTCGAGGTCTTCTTTAGCAAACCTTGCAGTAACTACTTTTTCTTCTCCGGGTAACAAACTAAAAAAGTTGTCGCTCCAAAAAGTAGGTAGCACTTCATCGCCACCTTCTCCTTTTGTTATCATTAATCTGTTAAAAAAGGCCAACTCATCTGACGTATTTTTGGCAGTAACTGTAATACGTATTTCCTCTCCTTCTTCTTCTACTTTAGATACTATTTCTAGGTCTGCTTTTTTAAGTTTTGCTAAATCCGAAAAATCTTTTTGTTTATTTGATGAGAACCAATAAAAATTATCTGAAACTGTTACCCCTTCTGTATTTTTTAATTCGAGTTTTACAAAATATGTAGCTGACAAATCCTCGATATCGGGCAATTGGAATAATTCTTTGTACCTGTCTTCTCCAATGGTAAATTCTTCTTCTTTTTCCCATTTTAAACTCAAATCAAAATTTAATACACTTACTTTAGCCAATAAATTAGGGTGCTTTTTATGCTGTGTATTTATAATAGAAATGGTTTTGTTATGCTCGTTAAGTTGAATATGAAGTGGTTCTAAGGCTTTTTTTGTATAGTAATAAGCAGAAGTAGGATTTAGAAACCAATCGTAAATTTGCCAAACAACCGTTGGCCATGTAGAGTTTAATTTCCAAAGCATAACGCCTGTGGTAATATCCCACATTCGATGGTTGGCAGCTTCGTACATGGCTCTGTAACTACCTGCATTAATGTATTGAGCTTTTCTTATATAATCTTTAGCTGTTGAGGGTTTTCCAAAACGCTCTCGTAATGCAACATCGTATGCCTGGTACACATAGCCTACACCGTCCACTTGATCCCATGCTCCATGATGTGCCCAATTTTTATCCAATGGGTAAACATCATTAATTTCACCTTCGCCCAAATCAAATATAAATTTTTCCATACTTGTGTAGGTGGGTACAGAAGGAACCCCCATTTCGTTTCTAAACATTTGCTGGTGTACTTTTTCTACCATCGTATAATAATAATCGTGGGGGTACCATGTGTAATCCGGTGCTCCTTCATCGGTCATTCCTGTGGGAAGGTCTTGGCTCATATAGGGTGTTAGTTTGTCCACATCCCAGCCATAACTTGTGGTTGGCACAAAAGGCCTTGTTTTGTCCATTTTTAGAATTAGGCTACGAACGGGGCTGTATATTTCTTCACGAACAATTGTTTCGACCTGTAGGGTGTACATCGATAAACTTGCGTGGTTTCTATATCTTTTTATGATATCTTCTGCGCCTTGTATAGCAAGGTCTGTGTCAACAGGGTTAGCAAAAGAGGCTGTGCCGGGATAACTTGTCCAACATTGAAAAAATGTTTCCCACATCATCAAACCATATTTATCATAAGTTTCCATTACATGATTTGGGGGCGAAGGCATATCTTCATTTGCTATTACATTAACATTAGCATTTGCCAATAACCTGGCTTCATTATACATTCTTTTTTTGTTCATATCCAGCATCATATCCGGCTGTAACCACCCTCCTTTAGAAAAAATTCTTTTTCCATTTACATGAAATATCCTTCCAAATTCGCCATCAATTTCTTTTAACGTACTTTCTATTTGACGAATGCCAAATGTGGTGTTTTCTACATCGGATATAACACCTTCTATTTCAAATTCTAATCTTAGTGTATGCAGGTATTGCATACCGTAATTATTGGGCCACCATAGGTAGGGATTTTTTATAGTAAGCTGAGGAAAATCCTTGGAATCGATAGTAATGGTTGCTGTTTTGCCGGCTTCAATTGTAACTTCTTTTTCAAAAGCTATCGTTTCCATACTGCCGGGCATGGTTTTGATATAGGTGTAAAAGTCAACTTCTTTCATCATATCAATGCTTCCTTTTAAAATTCCTACAACTGGCTCCGTAGAGGTGTTAATAAGTTCTGCGGAAATTAAAATATTTGCAACTGTGGTGTCAGGAAGCGGTAATTTTGTTCTAATAAAGGGGTCTGTTATATCAACAGCATTGGTATAGGTTAAGAAAACATCCTGGTAAATTCCCATGTTTCTGTCTCTTACAACTGGGGCACAATCCCAACCTGCTGAAAATTTAAGGGTAGCATCTTTAAAAATATCTTTACCTTGCCCACGAGGAGCTCCAAAAACGTCTAATTGCCTGCCAGGAAAGGCATTTCCGGTATGGTCAACCTGATGGATTTTTACTGCCAACACATTCTTGGCATCATTTTTTATATAGTTTGTAATGTCAAATTTAAACCTGGTAAACATGCCTACCATATCTTTTGCATCGGCTATTTTATTACCATTTATCCAAACATCTGCCCGGTAGTTTATGCCATCAAAATTTAGCCACGTTTTTTTGCCTGCATTGGCTTTAGAAATATTAAATTCTGTTCTAAACCAATAGGGGTCTTTAAAAGGGTTAGGAAGCCCTTCCAGATGGCTAAATTTCTCCAATTCAAACCTTTTATTCATTTCATCATTGGCATCAGGAATTTTAAAATTGTTTAAATCAAAATGCGGATCGGGGTAAATGCCTGCTTTTACAAGGGCTCTTAGTACTGTGGTAGGCACCAATGCTTCTGTCCATTTTGTATCATCAAATCCAACGGACGAAACTTCCTTTTCATCATTCGTAATTTGTGTGGAAGACTCGATTTTCCATTCTTTCAAAAATTGCTTTTCTGATGTAATAATTTCTTTGTTATCAGCAATTTGTGTACAAGAAATTCCAATAAAAGCTAAGCCTACCAAAATATTACGTGCTGTATTTTTCATCTGTTTATAGTTTTTCACCGCAAAAACGCTGAGACGTAAAAAAGTTTTACTCATTTTTTTATACCCCGATTCCTTGCCATGTTGGTTTCATGTGTTTATAATTTATTTTTAAGTACCAAACAAGCTGCTCCAATAAATCCGGCATAATCGCCCAGCTTTGCTAAAGTTATAGGGGTGATTTTACCTGGCACAGGACATACTAATTTTTTTAAATTATTAAAAAGAGATTGCTCAAAAAATTGATAAGCCTTGGTAATAGAGCCTCCAATAACAACCATTTCGGGGTCGAGTAAATTGATAGACCAAGCGATAGGAACTGCCAAATGGGTTCCAAACTCATCCCAGGTTTTTAGCGCATCATTATCGCCTTTAGTAGCAAGCCCCCTAATTTCTAGCGATGTGCTTATTTTTCCAGAAATACGTTTGTAAATATTAACAACACCTTGGCCAGAAACAAAGTCTTCAATAATACCTGCCCGGTATGGCGATGCCCATATTTCACCTGCTGCACTTCTACTTCCATTTACTATTTCCCCTCCCATTATAATTGCGCTGCCAATTCCGGTACCAAGTGTAAAACCCAATACAGATTTTTTTCCTTTTGCAATGCCAAAAACTGTTTCAGCATATATCAGGCAATTGGCATCGTTATTAACAAATACCGGAATTTGAAAATATTCCATTACCTTTTGTTTGAGAGGGAATAACTGCATGGTAGGCAATTGCGGGCATTCTAGTATAATTCCTTCTTCTATATCTAAAGGGCCTGTAGTTCCAATACCAATACCCAGAACATTATCTATTGTACTATTTAACTGCTTTAAAACTTGCTCAACGGATTGGGTAATTCTGGTTACTATTTGTTCGGCCAATTCATTACTATTTGTAAGAACTTTTACGGGTTTACCCAATACCTTTCCTTCAGTATCAATGGCTCCTGTCATTATTTTAGTGCCACCTAAATCAATGCCAATAATAATTTTATTGCTCTCCATTGCTATTTACTGTTATTTTCGAAATATCGAGTTTCCCTTTTCCGAAAACTGCTAAAGCAAACACATAGCCAAAAGCCAGCACATTTATAAGCATACCCCATTTCATATTTAATGTTTCGCCTGTAGAACCTACCACCCATCCAATGAGTGCTCCTCCTACTATTGCGGCACCTAAAATGCCAGAAATGGTTCCGTGGTTTTCTTTAAAACTATTAATTGCGGCACTAAATATTGCCGTAAAGGATGCACATGTAAAATACCCTACCAGAGCGAATGCAATAAGTGCTGTGCCCGCATTGCCTGCAATAGCAATAATTAAAGCGATTACAGTTCCAAGGCTATGAATTATAAATATTGTTTTTTCTCCCACATGTTTCATCATAGGCGAAATAATTAGTCTTCCAAAAGCTTGAAACAACCAAAAAAGCCCAATTACTAATGCTGTTTTAGAAGGAAAAGCACTGTACAAGAAAGATTCTTTTCCCCAAAACGATTGTTCATTTTCCACGCCATGTATTTGTTGCATGTAGGTAAGTATGTAGGAGGATACTCCAACTTCGGCTCCTACATAAAAAAAAATACCCAAACCATACGTAATAATAACCGGGTTTTTTAGCAGGACTGTAATTTGAGATGAGTCAATTTTTTCATGTTCGTTTAATTTTATCTCAGGAAATTTGGCAAATGCCAATAACGCCAAAATAATGGCATTGATTACAGCAAAAATTAAGTAAACGGTGTTCCAGGAATAGCCATTATTTTGAATTAAGGGCACCAAAATGGGACTAAAAGCATAACCTAATGAGCCTATACCAATAATAATAGTAAGGTTAGAGGTGTACTTTTTAGGGTCATCTAGCTCTCGTACAAATGGGTTACCGGCTATTTGTATAGCAGTAACTCCTATTCCTATCAAAAATATCATAAGAATAACAAGCCTATAATCATTGCTTAAGTACAGAAGAAAAGAGCCTATAGTCATTACAATTGTTCCTGCAAGAAGAACAATTTTGGCTCCGTATTTATCCATTATAATTCCGAAAGGGATAGATGTAAGGCCATAGGCCAAAAAAAAAGCAAAAGGAAGTAATGCGGCAACCGAAAGAGATACATCATAGTCTAACTGAAACTTATCAATTATTACACCTATAACTGATGTAAGCAAGCCAAAGGAGACATACAAAAGTATAGTCACAAATAACAGATAGTTATTTTTCTTGTCTTTCATCTCACTTTTACTTATTCAACCATTGTTACTTTAGCACCATGTGCAAACGTACCTGCTTCGTATCCTCTTAACTTTGCATATGCATCTATAAACAACTGAATAGGGATAATGCTTTGAATAGAAAACAGGTATTCATCTTTTTGATTAATATAAACTTGATGGATATTTTCGTGCGTTAACTGTAGTTGTTCATTTGTAATAAGCACTACCTTACCACCATAGAAAGCTATATCTTCAGCCATTTTTACATTTTGGGTAAATGTTTTTCCCTTGGCTGCAAATAGTATTGCTCTAAATCCTTCTTTTACCATTTCCATAGGACCATGCCTAAACTCACCTCCTAGATAACCCATTGCAGGAACTGCGTTAGCTTCCTTAAACATAAGACCACTTTGACAAGCAGTTGAAAAACTTGCCCCTCTTGCAACAATTTGCAAAGCGGGTAGTTCGCCCATAAATTCAACCATTTCATCAACCCAGCTATAGTGATTTTCTAAACTTGATTTAAAATTGCTTATCAGGTCTCTAATCAAATTTTCTTTTTCTCTATTCCATTGCCCAACCAGATACCATCCTAAAATAAAAGAGACTAATGTAGTTGAAACATAGGTTTTGGTAGAAGTCATCTCCTCTTTCCCTGCCTTACAAATTAAAGTAAGGTCTGCCTTTTCAGCTAAAGTACTTCTGTTTTCATTTGTAATGCCTAAGCAAAACACACTGTCTGAAAGTTCATTCAAAAGTTGTTTTACTTCATAACTTTCTCCTGACTGTGAGAAACAAATTAGAAGTGTTTTCTTTTTTAACAATGTGTTATTGTAATGCAGTAATTCACTTGCGTTTACAACAAAAGAGTTTATTCCCAAGCTTTCAAATAAATTTGAAGCTGCGTAAGAAGTAAAATAGGAGCTTCCCATTCCTGTAAAAATAATTTGCTCAAACTGCTTGGTGTCAATAGTATTTTTTGCTTTTTCAAGTAATAACCTACCTTCTTCGCCTAAATAATATTTCAACGTTTTGTCAAGTGCCTGAGGTTGTTCTAAAATCTCAACCAAAAATTTATTCATTCTCTTTTAATTTTATCATTCTTAAATCCCAAATACTTTCCTTAAGATTTAAGGCATGTGAGTAGGAAACATATAATTTATTATCAAAAACATATTGGAAAGCACATGCATCATTATCTGCTAACACAGGGTTATTGCTAACTCGTTTATATCCACTATCTATTTTGTTTGATTGAAATGCATTGGTTACCCATTTGTCTTTAGTTTCCTGGTTATTAAACTCCTCTACCAGTAAATAATAGGTATTATTATAGAAAGCTACCGAAGGGGCAGCTAGTGTTTTATCAGATGATAAAATTTGAATGGGTGGTGCCTCTTTAAGGGTTAGAATATTTTTAGACTTTTTAGCAAAAATATTCCATCTTGATCCTTCTTTGGCGCGCTCAGTTCCGTTATAATAAAAAAGGTAAAAATTGCTGTCTTTATCGTTAAAATAGATAAATGGATTTTGGTTTTGCTCTCCTGAAGAATATTCTGTAATTAATGTTTTTCCTCCAAAATCTATCCCATCATCACTGCTCAACATTACAATTCTACTGTCAACATTATCGTTATATTCAGCATAAAACATGTAAAATTTATCCTCTTTAAATACCACTGTTGGCCACCTGCAATTATTATTTATAATAGGGTTGTTTTTATATTTTTCCCAGGTTAAAAGGTCGTTACTTCTGGCTAATCCTCCTTTTCTAATAAAAGAATCTCTTTCGTTATAGTGATCCAGGGCATAATATGCCCAGTATTTAAAGCCGTCTTTATTTGCCTCTACAATTGAAAAAGTATGTACTGAGCCTGCATCCCAACTGCACTTATCGCCTTGCAGTATTATACTTTTATTTTCAATTAAAGGGTATTCCTTCCCCTGCCCAAAAACTGCCGAACCTGATAGTATCAGCACTATTACTATACTTTTTCTCATTTTTATTATTTGTTATACAATTATTACTTCAACTCCACTTTCTTTGCACTGGTTCAATTCGCCTTCTGACAAATGTTGGGTTGTAATCATTCTATCGATTTCACCTATCTGGCAAATAACACCAAGGCTTCTTCTACCAAATTTTGAGGAATCGGTTAACAGAATAGTTTCTCCTGAAATTCCCATCATAACTCTGGTAGTATTGGCTTCAAGAATATTTGGTGTGGTTAAACCAACCTCAAAATCAATCCCATCTACCCCCATAAATAATTTGCCGGAAGAAATCTTTTTTAACATTTCATCGGCTAATGGCCCAACCAATGTCAGGGTTTCCTTCAATAATGAACCCCCTATTAGAATTACCTCAATATCGGTGTGTACAAGATCAGAGGCAATATTCATAGCATTGGTTATAACAGTTATCCCTTTTAAAAATTTTATTTCTTTAGCCAATAAGCTTGTTGTTGAGCCTGAATCAAGTATAATGGTATCTCCTTCTGAAATTAGTTTGGCTGCTTCTTTTACGAGCTTTCTTTTTTCATCAATCCCTATCTTTTCTTTTTCGCTTAATGCCAAACCGGAGTACAGGCTTTTAGTTTTTACAGCACCACCGTGTGTTCTTTTTAGCAACCCCTTTTCCTCCAATTTTGCCAGGTCTTTTCGAATTGTAGCAGATGTAGTATTTAACTGATCTGCAAGTACATTTGTTAAAAGACGCTTGTTTTCATCTAAAAGAACTAGTATTTTATCCAATCGTTCTTCTTGAAAAATTGTTTCTGTAGGTGAATTGTTCATAATTTCTTTAGTTAAGTTATTTAAACAGATAAGATTTGGAGTAAAGTTATAAATTCATTTACTTTCATTAATACTTATTCTGCTTTCATTAATATTTATTTGCAATCACTACATTTCAAATGAACTATCCTTTGGTTAAGCCATCGAATAAAAATTATTGAAGAAAGGTGTTTATATTAAATTTGATTTCGGCTACTGTAGCAGCTTTGAATTTCAGGGGGAATAAAAAACAACATCCCCCCAAAATCAATCAACCAAGTAACATGAAAAGCTAAAAGTTAAGATTCTTTACGTTTAAAGCTCCAACCCCAACCTGTACTCCATTCGTCTTCCTGATTTTGCCATAATACCATTTCGTCATCGGTAAGAAGCTTTATTTGAAAAACGCCAAGTGCAGTTACAGGTGCATTCGTACAAGTAATACTGTAATCAAGAATATAAGGGTTGGCAATTGTAATGGTCATATTATCAGTATCAAGAATAAATGAGCCGGATTCTCCTGCACCACCAGCAGTTTGGTAGTAGGTATAATTAATACCTCCATTTAAGTCAAAAATCATTTCCCCATTAATATCGGGAGTAATTCGAACACATTGCCCCCAGCTCCAGGCGGGTGTCCACGCATCAGGGTAATTTTCAAGATCAGTTCCTGTTTGGTAGCTATAATCTGGAAATCCCGTTGCAGGGTCAGTATTGTATATCCAGGTTCTGCCTGCACCGCCACCTGTAAGTTCTTTCCAAACCGGCAGGTTTCCAACGGCCGGGTCGGTGGTAGCTACATTAAAAACTTTATTGGAGGTTATAGTTGCACCTCCTGCTCCACCAATAACACACTCAATGGCATAGTCACCGGCAAAAGGGTAATAAGAGGCAACTGTTTTTCCTTCTGCTGATTGATTATTGTCCAAATCCCAATGAAAAATAAATCCGTGGTCAGAAGAAGCAGTAAATACAGGACGATTGGGGTCTGAACTATCAATGATGATATCACCGGTAGTTGGTGCAGGCCCGATTTCACCAATGCTATCTGATTGAGGCTCGCAAGAGGCAATCAAGATAACTACAGCTATTAAATATATTAATTTTTTCATAATTATAAGTTTAATATCTACTAATAAAGGTTTTGTTCTAAATTAGGGTTTAAGTTAATTTCAATTTGAGGTATTAAAAAGTAGCGTTTATTATCGGAATAGCCGCTCATTAAATTTCCTCTGCTGGTACGCACCAAGTCCCAATACCTATGGCCTTCCATTGCCAGCTCTACTCGCCTTTCGTGGTAAACTGCTTGTAGAGGGTCAGAAACAGGTGTAGGCCCTAGCCCAACACGTGCTCGCACACGGTTTATCGGAGTTTGCCAATCGCCACCGGTATTTGCTGCCGCTTCGGCTTGCCATAATAGCACATCGGCAAATCGTATTACTCTTAAATTTAAACCTGCCTGATCTTGCCCATTACCTCTTAATGAAGCCGGAAGTGTTCCTTTTCTTTTATGGTAACCGGTATAACTATCAGGGTGGTTTACAGGGTCTTTTTTGGTATAAATAATTTCTTCATCGGCTGTTCCTGCCCAAAGCACATCACCATCAGAAATTATTGTCCAGCCCAAGCGAATATCTCCAAGCTCAAATTCATCGTACAAGTTCTGGGTGGGTTGGTTAAATCCCCATCCTCCATTTCTTGCATCTCTGCTGCGCTGCATTACTTCTAAATGGCTTCCTTCGTTACCATTTAGCCAGGCGGGGCTTTGCAAATCGGCAAACTGAATATCGAATACTGATTCGATACCGTTGTCGGTGTTAATTGTAAATAGATCACCATAATTGGGTTCTAAATCATATTCTCCAGAATTAACAATTTCGGTAGCCAATAATCCGGCTTCGGCCCATTTTTTTTGCCAGATATATGATTTGGCTAAAAAGGAGGCTGCTGCTCCCCAGGTGGCTCTGCCCATTTCGGCAGTAGATAATTGGCTCTTTCTGGGTAAATCCAATGCAGCTTCTTTAAAATCTTTTTCAATAAATGCCCAGCATTCTTCTAAGGTATTTCTGGGGTTTGTATATTCAGATGGAGATAGAATATGGTCAACGATTGGAATTGCCCCAAAAGTTTTTACCAAAGAAAAGTTATAAAAACCTCTTAAAAATTTAGCTTCGGCAATTACACGGCTACGAGTTGAAGCGCTAACATTATCGTTATCCGTTAAACCTTCTATTAGTTTGTTTGCACGGTTAATCCCTACATACAAATCTCTCCATCTTTCGTAAATTAAAGGATTTTCTGCGTTGGCGGTAAAGGTGGTTAGTGCAAATATCTCCGCATAATCACCATCTCCTCCTCCTCCTTTTTCTGCATCGTCAGATGTTGCATCGCCAATAGCCCACTCGGTAAGTTGCGCAAAATTATACCAGGCTATGGGGTCATAAACTCCTGCCAATGCATTTAATGCTGCTGCATCATCTTTAAAAAATGTTTCATCCGACATAGTTGGTGCGGGTGTATCAAGAAAATCATCCTGATTACATGACGGTATAACTAATACTGTTACCAATAATAAAGTAGTGTAGTATATTGTATTTTTCATTTTCTTAAATTTTTATAGTCTTTTAAAAAGTAACGGTTAACCCTGCGCTATACACTCTGGCTTGAGGGTAAAACCCGCGATCAACTCCTATATCTAGCGGGCTATAGCCATTCATACCTATCTCAGGGTCTAAGCCTGAGTACTTGGTAAACGTAAGTAGGTTTTGCGCATTAACATAAACACGTAGCTGACTCAGTTTCAATTTTGAAATAAGCGACTTTTTTAATGTGTAGCCTAGCTGCAAATTTTTTATTCTCATATACGATCCATCTTCAATATACCTGTCAGACATGAGTGAATTATTAACATCTGCTGCATTCATCCTTGGATAGCGAGCATCATTTTGACTTCCTTCTCCCGTCCATCTGTTTACCATATCCTTTCCAAGGTTCCAATTTGCAGTTGATGACCTTTTGTAAAAAGAGGTGCCATTAAAAATTTTGTTACCTTGTACACCTTGAATTTGTATGCCTAAATCAAAACCTTCATAGCCCAAATTTGCATTAAATGCATAGGTAAAGTTTGGAAGCGGGCTTCCTAAATATTCAAAATCCAGTTCTCCATCATTGTCGGCATCTACATACCTAACGTCTCCGGGGGCTACATTTTGCTGAGCGGTTTGTGCATCAATTTCTGCCTGGTTTTGAAACAAACCATCTGTTTTGTAGCCATAGAATTGTGCAATAGGATTACCTGCTGTAGTTCTGGTAACATTAAAAGAATTCATAAAAAATGCTCCGTCAATAAAAGCATCTGTAGCACCCAAATCAACTACTTCATTATTAATTTTAGAGAAATTACCCCCAAATGAGTAGCGTAATTTGTTATCATTATTTCTATATAATAGTGCTAATTCAAATCCGGCATTTTTCATTTCACCTGCATTTAACGTAGGTGAACTTTGGATTCCGGCCTGACTTGGTATTGGCACTTGCAATAACATACCTGTTGTCGTTTTTATATAGTATTCGGCACTACCTGAAAGTTTGCCTTCAAAAAAACCAAAATCTAGCCCGAAATTGGTAGTACCAGAAGTTTCCCATTGAATTTCATCGTTTCCAGAACCTGGAAAAGAAGAACCTGATGCAAGTGCTCCTCCCCAAAGGTAATTTGCACCGGCACTTGATGTAGTTACATCCTGATATGGAGGAACACTGCCCTGGTTGCCAATTAAGCCCCAACCAACTCTAAGCTTGAGGTTATTTATTAGTGATACCGAGCTAAAAAAACTTTCGTCAGATATTCTCCAACCGGCAGAAAAGGAAGGGAAGTAACCCCATCTATTCTTTTTAGCAAATTTTGAAGAGGCATCTGCTCTAAAATTTGCAGTTAGCAAATACTTGTCTTTATAAGCATAATTAACTCTTCCTAAAGCAGATAATTGCCTAACCTGATTAATGCTGCCCCAAACGGTTGCTGCATTACTTCCAGTGGCATTATCTATATACCTTATATTAATATCATCAGATGGGATATCGTTTACGCTTAACCCATTGTACTGATAATCATTACTATACGATTCATATCCTAATAAAGCATCAAACGAATGGTCGCCAAAGGTGTTTACATAATTTAATGTATTAGACCATTGGCCAATAAACCTGCTGCTGTTATTTTTAGAATAGTTGCTAATTGCATTTTGCTGAACAGAGCTTACATAATAAACAGGTCTGTAGCTATCCGTTTCTCCAAAAGAGTACTCCAGCGAATAACTACTTCTAAATGTTAAGCCTTCTGTAAGTGTTATATCTGCAAAAACATTTCCGATGGTTCTATAAACAACATCGTCATTATTGGTGTATTCAATAATTGCTGCCGGATTCCAGGTATCGTTATAGGTGCCGCTGGCAAAACTTCCATCATCATACCTTACAGGAGATGCGGGATCTCTTGCTATTGAAGTAATTACCATACTTGTCCATTCATCCTGCTCTACACCACGTTGCGTAGTTGATCTTATAACATTAATATTTTCTCCTACTTTTAACCATGGTTTTACTTGGTACGATGAGTTTATTCTGAATGATAGTCTTTCAAAACTGGTCTTTTTTATAATTCCATCTTGCAAAAATTTATTAGCACTTATAAAATAATTTCCTTTTTTACCGGCACCTGAAAGAGAAAGGTTGAGGCTGTATATTGCTGCATTTTCGTTTTTAATTTCATCAAACCAATTTGTGTTCTCTAAGTTTTCAGGGTTTACTATTGGCGCAGAGTTTCCTGCGGCAACCATTGCTTCGTTTCTTAATTGCCCCCAAGTGCTTGCATCAAGCACATTGGTTGACCTCCAAAAATTTTGAACTCCAGCATACGTACTAAATTGGATTTGCGACCTTCCTTCTTCTCCTTTTTTAGTGGTAATAATTACAACACCATTAGAGCCTCTGGAGCCATAAATTGCAGTAGCAGAAGCATCTTTTAATACCTGCATAGACTCAATGTCATTGGGATTAATAAAGTTAATATCGTTTACCATAAGCCCATCTACTACAAATAGAGGCGATGAATCGTTTAAAGTACCTGTACCACGAATACGTATCATTATTCCTCCTCCGGGGGTTCCTGAACTTGAGGTAACATCAACACCTGCAACCTGGCCTTGAAGTGCCTGATCTACGGTTGCAACTTGTCTTTTGTTTAATTCCTCCATATCCACTAAAGAAATTGCTCCTGTTACATCCTCTTTTTTCTGAGTACCATAGCCAACAACCACTATTTCCTCTAAACTTGTAATATCTATTTGAAGAACAAAATCAATTTGTGCTTGACCGGTATAAGTTACTTCACTTGTAAAGGTGCCAATGTAACTAGCTACAAGCACATCTCCATTAGCTGCTTTTAGTCTAAAATTACCATCAGCATCGGCAGTTGTTCCATTTGTTGTTCCTTTTATTATAATAGTGGCACCCACTAATGGCTCACCATCTGTTCCTTTAACAGAACCTTTTACCAGCCCCTGACTGGCAAACACTTCTTGATTATTGGTAGTATTGTTTTTGTCAGAATCTGTATCCTGAGCAAACACTGGTACTGTAAATAACCACATCGCTAAACCGAGATAAAGTTTTTTCATAAGTTTTACTTTAGTTTTTGAGAAAAATAAATAATTCCTGCTATGTACGATTGTTGTATTGTTCAATTATACCTATATAAAAAATAAAGTGCAAGCAAATGAGCATTTATTTGATATTTTTTACTTTCGTTTGAGTTCGTTTTAACAATAAACTATTCTTGAAAAACTCTTTACATTTCGCCTTTACAAAAAAATCACTCCTATCAGAGTGGCTTACAGGGTAGTTCTAACAATGTATTAAATCTATTTTTTAGGTTTGAAGTTAGCCCCGCACGTCATCTACTTCACAGGCTTCAGCTCGAAGCCCCGATAAATTAAATCGGGGCATCTTCACTTTGCTTACTCGTATCTAATGCACTTGCAATTTTTTCAGCAAGCTCTAACCTGAATAATTCATGAATAATCTATTACGCATTCCAATTGCCAACCATTCAAGCACTTGCCTGCCTGTTCGGCAGACAGGCTCGAATTTTGGGTAACTTCTCAATAGTTGCAGGTAAACTTTAAACTTAAAAAGAGAAAAGTCCCTT
>CAZZML010000011.1:0-20458 GCA_964654735.1 uncultured Roseivirgaceae bacterium
GACTGAATGACATCATATTATGGCTTGTAATAGATTTTCCTTGCGGATTTAAGGACTTAACTGTTCCATTTATCAGCAAAGTCGTTTTAATGTTCTATATATATGAAATGTTTTCAAAAAACAAGGTTTAAACAACGAATAATAATATAAAATATTGCTTGGTTAGGAACTTTAGTAATCTTAATTTCGATACCAAATTTATCTAAATAAATCCAAGTAATTAACCAAAATCAATTGTTATGAATACAAACATTGCTTTCAAAGCGATAAGGAGATGTTATTTAATCATTACAACAATCTTTCTTTCTCTAACAACTTCCTTTGCACAAGGAAACCTAGGGTATCAAGCAGGTGCCATTAATGTAAAATTTGAAAAAAGTTTTACAAACAGCTTAGATGCTATGGCGGTAAGCCGTTCCTCACAAGGAGGCATTATTCAAACAGGTTTCCCTTCGTTAGACAACCTTAACCAAACTTACAAAGCAGTAAGTATGGAAAGAATTTTTCCGCACGGAGGTAAATTCGAGGCTAAGCATCGAAAACATGGATTGCATCTATGGTATCGTGTTAAATTCGATAACTCAAAAGATGTAATCGCTGCAAAGTCAGCGTATAGCAAATTGGCCTATGTTAAAATGGCTGAACCAATTTATGACAAAAAATTAATAGAAATTGAAGAAAAAATTCTTACAAAATCTGAGTATGAAAAAAGATTTGGTAGTCCGGATGCTGGTCAAACTGTTAGTTGGGATGACCCCCAACTTCCAAATCAATGGCATTATAATAATACAGGCCAAACAGGTGGCACAGCCGATGCAGATATCGACTTGTTCGAAGCTTGGGATATTCAGGTAGGAACACCTGATGTGATTGTTGCTGTTACAGATGGAGGTATTAATCCAAACCATGAAGATTTAGCAGCCAACATGTGGGTAAATACAGGCGAAATACCTGGCAATGGGATAGATGACGATAATAACGGATACATAGATGATGTAAACGGATATAATTTTGCTGATAACACAGGCACTATTCCAGCTGGAGACCATGGTTCACATGTAGGAGGCACAGTAGCTGCTGTTAATAATAATGCTACTGGTGTTGGTGGTGTAGCAGGTGGTGATGGCACCGCAGGTTCGGGTGCAAGACTTATGTCGTGTGTTGCCTTTGGCACTGCCGTAGGAGGATTTGAAACTACCTATATATATGCTGCTGATAATGGAGCTGTTATTTCTCAAAATAGTTGGGGTTACACCTCACCAGGGGCATTTGAGCAAGTAGTATTAGATGGCATCGACTATTTTATAGCTGAAGCCGGGTATGATGAAAATGGCGATCCTTTTGGCCCTATGCAAGGAGGTATTGTATTTGTTGCTGCTGGCAATGATGCCACAGATGCTGAATGGTATCCAGGCTTTTATGAGCCTACGTTTGCCGTTTCTGGGTCTGACCATAACGATGATATTTATGATGCTTCCAATTTTGGTGACTGGATAGAAGCGGCCGCTCCAGGAGAGAGCGTACTAAGTTCAACAGGAAATAGCTATGCAGTTTTTTCAGGTACTTCTATGGCTTGTCCTCATGTATCTGGTGTTGCTGCATTAATTATTTCTGAATTTGCCGGTAATATTACACCTGCTCAAGTAAAAGCTAGATTAATAGAAACAGCCGAAGATGTAGGACTCCCTGCAGGATTTAAGAACAGAATAAATGCATACAATGCCCTGCTAACCGATAATGGAATAGCCCCTGATGCAGTTGTAGATTTAAGCGTTTCAAATATAGGACAAGACTACTTAGACATTACGTGGACAGCCCCTGCCGATTCAGACAATGATAATGCTTCGGTTTATGAAATCAGGTACTCTACGTCTCCTATAGATGCAAATAATTTTGCTTCTGCCACATTGGTTGCCTTTCCTCCAACTCCACAACCTGCCGGATTAACAGAGAATTTTACCATTACAGGGCTAATACCTAGTACAACCTACTATGTAGCTTTAACATCATCCGACTTTTTTGGAAATGAATCAGATATTTCTAATGTAGTAATGTCAACTACTGATGATGTATCCGAATTGGTACTTACCCCTTTATTGCTTAGCGAAACAGTAGATTTAACAATTGGTAATACCGTAAATTCCAATCTGAACATTTCGAATATTGGCCCAGGGCCATTGGATTACTCCTTCCCTGAATTTGTAGTGCAACAAATGATGAACAACCCGAGCGTTCAAAAAAACAACACTAGTTTTATAGCGGGTTTAAGTTCAAACATTGCTAAAGGAGAAAAAGATGTACGTAGAGGGCATCCCGTACTAACCGGTGCTGGTGGCCCTGATACTTTTGGATATACGTGGATAGATAGCAACGAAGCAGGAGGTCCTGCAGCCTCTTTCAACGATATTTCAGGAACTGGATCTGCCGTAGTTACAGGAGATGACGGCACTGTAAAAGTAACTCTACCATTTGCTTTTCCTTTTTATGATGAGTTTAGAAACGAAATATGGATTAATGGAAATGGTTTTTTTGCATTTAATGATATTAGCAGTGCATCAGGGTCTCCTTCTAATCGGCAAATACCTACAAATGATGCATTTAATGAAATTATTGCTGCTCTTTGGGATGATTTAGACCCATCTGCTGGAGGTGCTATCCAAGTAGAAGGAGGTGCTAACTCATTTACGATACAATGGACGGATATTCAAGAATATAATGGAAGTGCCGCACAAACAGTAACCTTCCAAATAATACTATATGCAAACGGAGCTATCCAAATCAACTACGCTGATGTAAATTCAGCACCCTATAGAAATGAATCAACCGTAGGGATTGAAAATTCCGCAGGCGATGACGGATTACAAGTAGTATTTAACTCAACCTATATAGAAGACAATCTATCTCTTGTTTTTAGCCCTCCACTACGATTTGCTGTACCCCAAACAATAAGCGGCACAGTAGCTAGTGGAAATAATATTGACATACCTGTTGTTTTTAATGCGGCAGGGTTAGATGTAGATGTTTATACACAAGACATTACATTACTTACAAACGACCCTAATGCCCCTGTTGTAATTATACCTGCAACTATGACTGTAACTGGTAGTGCTCCCAATATTGAGGTAGCTCCTGCAGATATTGCTTTTGACGGACTTATTATAGGGTTTTCTTCGGAATCAATATTTACAGTTTCAAATACAGGAAATAGTGTTCTTAATGTAACATTAAGTGTTGACAATAGCGATTACACGTTAAGCGATTTGTCGTTAAATATTCCAGCAATGGAATCAGCAGATGTAACGGTAACATTTGCACCTACTAGTACAGGTACGATCAATGGCACTGTAACACTACTATCTAACGACCCCGACACAGGATCCGAAACAGTGGCTCTGACAGGAATAGGATTTGCTCCTCCCGAGTTAGACTATACACCAACCTCATTTAATGAAACACTAGACCCCGGGGCAGAATCTGATCAAACACTAACACTTTCTAACATAGCTCCCTCAGGAGCGAATTTAGAGTATTCTCTTGGAATAGGGGATTTAGTTAATGTTACGGCTTCAAGTAGCTCCTTTAAATCAAGTAATATTTCAACAGGGCCTACTAAAACCGTAAGTTCGAAAGGAGTGTATGCGCAGTTAGAGTCAACTACTAAAACAGAAGTGACTCCTAATGCGGTAGGCGATATATTATTTAGTGGTGCATTTAGCCCAGGAAGCCCGTTAGGTATTACAATGAATACCAATGGAGATATTTGGGTAGCGGATATTAGTTCAGGAGAAACTGTTCGTTATGACGATCAGCTAAATGTAATTGAAACCATCAGCCACCCTACAGGTACTGCCACTACAACAGGTGTTGCTTGGGATAGCCAAAACGGCACCCTATGGTGGTTAAATGCTGACAGTGCCTCTTTAGTTGAAGGAGATACTCAAGGAGATGCTACTGGAAATACTATTTCTGTTACTGTTTCTTCGGGTGGTTTGCCTGCAGGAATCGAGTACGATGCTGCAACAAATGCTTTTTACTATATAGATATTGCTACGGATGATATTTATGCCATAGATAGAAGCGGAAATGTACTTACCGACTATCCTGTTCCTCAAACAGGTTATGATGATGGTAGTGGGCTATTTGGTAATGGCATGGATGTAGTTGGTGGAATCTTTGATGTGCTTGTAGGCACATCTGCTGAAGGGCAAACCACTAGAGCTGTACCCACCGATTTTATGGGCAATAACTTAGATGTATCCAGCGAAACCGATCTTACCGCAACAGGCGATACTTTTATAAACGACTTGGTAAGAAGTAGAATTAATCCCAATGGCATTGTATATGTAGTAGGTAATTCATCCAGTACTATTTATGCTATGGAGCCAACCAACCTTGGCCTTACTATAGGCGATAGCTACTTATCATTAAGTACGGTAACTGGTACTATTGCAGGTGGGGGTTCAGAAGACATTAATGTTAATTTTAATGCAGAAGGCTACCTGCCAGGCACTTATTCACAAGACATTATTATATCTTCAAATGACCCTGACGAGCAAGAAGTAATTATTTCTACCCAGTTGATAGTTAATGGTGCACCTATCATAGAAGTTGCTCAAACAGATATTGACTTTGGAGAAACCATACTAGGTCTTTCTAAAGAAGAAATTCTAATAATTGGAAATGTAGGCAATCAAGGTCTTGAAGTAACATTATCAGTAGATAATAGTGACTATAGTGTATCAGGAAATGCTTCATTTATTATTCCTCCATTTAGCGAACAAGAAGTAATTGTGGTATATGCACCTACTTCATTAGGCAGCTCTCCTGGAGTACTAACTATTGCATCCAACGATGTCACCAATGCTTCTGTTGCCGTAAATTTGGCAGGTATAGGTCTTGGAGCTCCAACGCTCACACTTTCTTCGGACTCATTTACCAAGCAAATAATTGCGGGCAATACAGGTACTGAAACACTAACTGTTACTAATACTGGAGATTCTGAATTGCAGTTTGAAATTCAGATTGAAGATGCTAGCACTACCCAAAATGCTTCTACTGGTTCTCAGCCTTCATCAAGAGAAGTTACAATCAAACCCTTATTAAAATCAGGTGAGAGTAAAGAAACGGTAGTTCAAATATTGAATACACCTGTTCAAACTGACGAGAAATTTTTTGAAAGCTTTGAAGGAAGCTTCCCTCCTGCCGGTTGGTTAACAATAGATGCAGATGGTGATAATTTTGAATGGGCACAAACCACTGACCCTGTTGTGCATCCTCCAAAATCTGGTAATAACACCGTTATTTCAGCTTCGTGGGATTCGGGTGCAGGCGCATTAACCCCAGACAATTATCTAATATTGCCTCAAATGGCAATTGCCAATGGCGATTCATTACATTGGTTTGCGGCTGGGCAAGATCCAGCATTTGCCGCAGAAAACTATGCTATCATGGTTTCTACCACAGGCACTAATGTGGGCGACTTTACTGATAATATATTTGAAGAAACATTGCCAGATGGAACAGATGAGTATAATGCCAGATCAGTAAACCTAAGTGCCTATGCAGGTCAGAGTATCTACATTGCCTTTAGGCATTATAATATATCAGATATGTTCCAATTAAAATTGGATGATATATCCATCACTGGCAGTGCTGGCGGTGGCGGTGGCGGTGGCATAGGAGCAGATTATTTAACCTTAAATATTATGCAAGGTAATTTAGCTCCAAATGAATCAATGGAAATTGAGTTAGGATTTAATGCCACCGATTTTGTAGGGGGTGTTTATTCGCAAGATTTTACAATCTCAACCAACGACCCAACGAATCTTACAAAAACAGTAGCCACCGTAATGGAAGTTACCGGCACTCCTATTATTGATGCTCAGCCCATATCATTGATATATGGAGATGTGGTTGTTGATGGACATAAAAACCTTATGTTGACGTTAGAAAATACAGGTACAGACGTGTTGGATGTTACTGACATCACCACTTCTAACCCATTATTTTTTATTAATAACCTAGACAAGTCTTTCACCCTTCTGGTAGGAGAAGTGAAAGAAATAGAAGTTGGGTTCTACCCAAATGCACTAGGTGTACTCAATGAGCTATTAACCATAGAATCAAATTATGAAAGTGGCCAGTTCTATATCACTTTATTAGGTATTGGAGTACCAGCACCTGAAATAACGACCAATGTAACAACATTTGATATTGCACTAAATGCAGAGGAAAGTACTGTAGAGCTACTTACAATATCAAACACAAGTACTACTACTGATTTAGAATACACCATTACCAAGCAGTTTCCTGGTGCTTCTTCCAGCAGTTCACAATCTTCATCAAGAGAAGTTACGATCAAACCCCTATTAAAATCAGGCGAGAGTAAAGAAACAGTTGTTCAAATATTAAACACACCTGTTCAAACTGACGAGAAATTTTTTGAAAGCTTTGAAGGAAGCTTCCCTCCTGCCGGTTGGTTAACAATAGATGCAGATGGTGATAATTTTGAATGGGCACAAACCACTGACCCTGTTGTGCATCCTCCAAAATCTGGTAATAACACCGTTATTTCAGCTTCGTGGGATTCGGGTGCAGGCGCATTAACCCCAGACAATTATCTAATATTGCCTCAAATGGCAATTGCCAATGGCGATTCATTACATTGGTTTGCGGCTGGGCAAGATTCAGCATTTGCTGCAGAAAACTATGCTATCATGGTTTCTACCACAGGCACTAATGTGAGTGATTTTACCGACAATATATTTGAAGAAACATTGCCAGATGGAACCAGTGATTATAATACTAGACAAGTAGATTTAAGTGCCTATGCAGGCCAAAGCATCTACATTGCCTTTAGGCATTATAATATATCAGATATGTTCCAATTAAAGTTGGATGATATATCCATTACTGGTGAAGCTGGAGGCGGTGGAGGTGGTTCCAATGTGGACTACATAAGCCTTAACCAAGAAAATGGAGTAGTTGCTCCAGGAGAATCAGTCGATATTGACGTTACTTTTAGTGCTGCTGGTCTTAACGATGGAGTTTATAACGAGGATTTATTGATTGAAACCAATATCCCTAATACAGAAGGGTTATTGATTCCTACTACGCTTACCGTTACTGGAGAGCCCGTGTTAGTAATTGATCCTATTACTGATGACTTGGGCGAATTGTTTACCGGCACTACTGTTTCAGATAGTGTATTGGTGGCCAATACGGGTAGTGCAGCACTCACAATTGCATCTTCATTTGATAATACCGATTTTACGGTAGATGCCGCAGATGCCAGCATTGAAGTTGCCCCGGATGAAGAGCAATATATACATTACTCTTTCTCCCCTTCTGTTGCAGGTAATAGCACAGGTGTGCTTTCATTCACAACAAATGAAACCAGCCCTGGAGACAATATATCTACTATAAGTGCAACCGTGGTTGATCCTCCAATAATTGGAGCGAACCCAACAGAATTTAATTTTGCATTAAATGCTGGAGATACTGATGCAGGAACACTTACTGTTAGTAATACAGGAGCTTCTTCTTTATTTGTAAATATTCAAACTATTGTAGATGAAGATCCAGCGGTAAACACATCTTCGTCTCAGGTTAATAATTCATCATATATTAATTTTGGTGAAGTAAACCTTGAAAAAGGAGATAAAGATGAGCGTGAAGGACACCCTGTTTTATTGGGTACTGGAGGGCCTGATGGGTTTGGACAAATTTGGATAGACAGCAATGAGCCTGGAGGGCCAACCTACGAATTTACAGATATTAGTACCACAGGAACCAGTTTAAGCATAAGTGATGATAACACGAATACAGTAGCTCTCCCATTCAATTTTTCTCATTATGGCATTGATTATAATACTATTTATGTAAATACTAACGGATTTGTAGCTGTAGTTGCCCCAACAGGCAATACTTATACTAACCAACAGCTCCCGGTTAATGATAACAATAATGGTATAATCGCAGGGTTATGGGATGATCTAAGACCAATTACCGGTAGCAGTATCCATGTAGAGTATGTAGCAAACTCGTTTATTATTCAATGGACTGGCTTAGCCAGATGGGGAGCTTCAGGAACGGTTACCTTCCAAATAGTTTTGTATGATAATGGCGAAGTAATGTTAAATTACTCAGATGTAGAAACAGCTAGCTTTTTAACAGGCGTTACTGTGGGTATGGAAAATGCTACAGGTGATGACGGTTTACAAGTGGTGTTTAATGCTGCATATTTAGAAAACAACCTATCGGTAAAAATGAGCATTCCGCCTGCTCCTTTAGTATCAGTTGATATACAGACATTTGAAGTATTGGCAGGAGAATCTCAAGATATTGCCGTTAGCATTGATGCTAGAGATGTATATGCCGGATCGTATGAAAATGAAATTATTTTATCTTCTAACGACCCTGCCAACGAAGTACTTACTATACCAGTAAATGTGGTTGTAAGTGGCACGCCTGATATGGCGGTAACACCAATGGCACTAGATTTTGGTACTGTATTTATTACCGGAACTGGTACTGAAAATGTACAGATTGAAAATACAGGTACTGATGAGTTAAATATTACGCTTGAAATTACTGATGGAGCTACTGTGTATAGTGTTGCAAATACAACATTAGCAATTGCCCCAGGCGAAATAGCAGAAGTACCAGTTACGTTTGCTCCGGATGCAGTTCTGGAAGCCACAGGGGAGCTTACCATAGCAGATGCAGGTGGCATTCTCACTTCTGCGATTATTAGCCTGACTGGTTTAGGTGAAGACCCTCCAGTAGTAGCAACGAATGTATCCTCTTTTAGTACTAATTTAATTGCAGGAGAATCAGTTACTGAGACATTAACAATTTCAAATACTGGTGCTACCCCGTTAGATTTCACGCTTTCAACTTCAGATGTAACAACATCGTTTGAAGTTGAAATCAATAATGCGCACATCATTGATTTTGGCGATGTTAGCTTGGAAAAAGATGAGAAAGATTTTAGAGTTGGAAACCCAACTCAAAGCGGTTCAGGTGGGCCTGATAACTTTGGATATAAATGGGAAGACAGTAATCAATCAGGAGGTCCAACATTTACATTTACGGATATTAGTGCCACAGGCACTGACATTGGAGTTGGAGGAGATGGTACTGAAACAATAGCCCTTCCTTTTACCTTTCCTTACTATGGAGTAGATTATGACACTATATATGTAAATGGTAATGGGTTTATATCTGTAAATAACATAACCGGGTCTGGTTGGTCAAACGGACAAATACCTGTTAATGACAGTTACAATGGAGTTATTGCAGGTTTTTGGGATGACTTGGAGCCACAAAGCGGTGGTGGTGTGCAAGTAGAACAAGTAGGAAGTACATTTATCATACAATGGACAGCCTCTCCTAAATATGGAGCATCTACTACTGGAGAAGTTACTTTCCAAATTGTATTGTCAGATAATGGTGAGATACATGTAAACTATGCCGATGTAGAAGGTACAAACTATATAGAAAGTGGTACGGTAGGCATAGAAAACGAAGCCGGAGATGACGGACTACAAGTAGTGTTTAATGCTGCTTATTTACATAATGACCTAACAGTCAGGTATTTTGTTGCTCCTCCTCAAATTGTTGTTCCAAGTAATGGAAGTGTTTCAGGAACAGTTGAAGCCGGCAACTCAGCAGATATACTTGTAACTATGGATGCTGCCAATTTAATTGCAGGTACATTCAATTACGAGGTTACTTTGGCCAGTAATGATCCTCAAAATGGTGATATTGCCATACCTGTTGAAATAACAGTTACTGGCACACCTGAAATTGCAGTTGATCCAACTTCTGTTGATTTTGGAGATGTGGCAATAGAAATGACAGATGATATGGTGATTAATATTACCAATACAGGAACAGATGTATTAACACTTGGTACCATTGAATTAGAAACAGGAACCTCCTTTACTGTTGATACTGAAGGCTTAGTAAATGAATTAGCCCCTGGAGAGACTACAAGTGTAACAGTTGCAGTAAATAGCAGTACATCTGGAGCAATTACTGATAACTTAACCATTAATAGTGACGATGGCACTAATTCAGCATTAGTTGTTGCACTATCGGCAAATATCATTGGCAGAGGTATTTTGGCAGTAGATATCACCAGTGCAGACTTTGAAGTATTAGCTAATGAGCAAGCATCAATGCAAATGGTAATTTCAAATAATGGAACTGAAATTCTTCAAATAGAAGGACTAAGCTTATCTGCTACTGCGGGGTGGTTTAGTACAGACATTGATAACAGCTCCTACCCTATTGACATAGCTGCTGGTGCCTCTATGAATGTTACACTTACAGCCGATGCTACAGGTCTAACATCTAGCACAGATGCTACCTCAATATTGTTATCTTCTAACGATCCTATAACTAGCGGAACAGATATTGAGATTCCTGTAAACTTAGTTGTAACAGAAGCTCCTGCCTTTACAACCGTTCCTGTGGGATTACAAGATGTAAACGAAGGCGAATTATATGAGTTTACTTTTGCCGCAATGGATAATGATTTAGATGATTTAGCATTTAGTATGATTGCTGGAGATGCATTAGGTAATGGCACAATTACAACTGGTGGAGCATTTACCTTTAGCCCGGACTTTACGCAAGCAGGTACACATCAATTTGAAATTTCCGTATCGGATGGCGAAAATTCTTCTAACCATATATTTGATGTGTTAGTTAATAATGTGAACCAGACACCTACTGTTGAAAATGCGATTGAAGATCAAATTTTACTAACCGAAGAAACGGTTGATATTAATCTTGCAAATGTGTTTAACGATGCTGATGTAGATGATGTATTAACCTATGAGGCTGTTTCATCAAACACTAGTGCTTTAACAACATCTCTTGTCGGTACTGTTCTTAGTATAAATGGCGTAGCAATTGGTAATGCAACTGTTACCGTAACCGTAACCGACACAAATGGAGATTCTGTTGAAGAAACGTTTGATGTTACGGTTGAAGAGCCTTTAGGAATCGAAAATGGTTCATTTGAAAATTCAGTATTTGTAGCTCCCAACCCTACTAATGGGGAGTTAAGGGTTTCACTTAATAATACTAATAGAGGAGAAGTAAATGTTCAGATTTTAAATGTAAACGGTCAGATCATTATGGATAGAATATTTATTAAAAATTCTGAATTACATAATGAAGAGATTGACATTTCTGAATATAAAAGTGGAATTTACCTAATTAGACTAATTAACAATAAAGGAGAATATGCTTCTTTAAGAGTTAAGAAGAATTAATTATTATTTCATTAACTAATATAAAGACCTCTCAACTAAAAATTGAGAGGTCTTTTTTTGATACTAATATTTCTAACCTTTTCAGATACTAATTTTATATTTGAGCAGAATTTTAATACCACCGTTGCAATTTTGTTGGTAGCAATAATATGTAACTTTTAATAATCAGTTTAACTTATGAACACGCTCAGCTTCATCATCTGGAATTTTGATCCCACTTTTTTCACCCTTGATCTATCAGGCATTGGACTTGGAGTATTCCCAATTCGATGGTATGGTTTATTTTTTGCTTTGGGCTTTTTATTAAGTCAGCAAGTAATGTTTTACATTCATAAGAAAGAAGCTGGAACTGATTTAGAGAAGCAAAAAATTGCTGAAAAATACGTTGAAAGTGTTACCATATATTTGATCATTGCCACGATTGTGGGTGCTCGATTGGGCCACGTGTTATTCTACCAACCAATGGATTATCTGGCTAATCCATTGCGAATCTTAAATTTACGAGAAGGAGGATTGGCTAGTCATGGTGGTGGTTTGGCTATCTTTTTTGCGCTGTGGTTATTTTCAAAATACCGATTTAATATCCAAGAGGGTTCCATTAAGAATTTCTTTTTTATAAAATTTAATAGAGGCTATACCTATCCTCAAATATTAGATCGAATTGCCATTGTAGTTGGCCTCATAGGAGTGCTAATTCGCTTTGGCAATTTCACAAATTCAGAAATTGTAGGCAAACCAACCAACTCCGATTGGGGGGTGGTTTTTGCTCGTCAAGCAACTGATGCCTTAACCTATGACCCTACTGGCAACGGCTGGATTGAAGAAGTTGAGTATCGCAAAGATAATAGTAGAGAGCTCTCCGATGGAAATGTGCCTATTCTTGTCGATATAACTTTTAAAAAGAAACCTTTTGAAGAAAAAAGTGTTAACTCTTTTTTAAGTTCAGGTATAAACAATGTGTTCGCTCGAGAATCAGAATACTTTTATGAGCCATTGGAACACCCCTTAGATTATGCCTTAAGTATGCAAAAAGGACAGTATATCGCAACGGTAAGTACCTTTGGTATAGCACGCCAGCCTTCGCAGCTTTATGAATCTATCTCAAGTTTGTTAATTTTCATCTTCTTATTTTTAGTCTGGAATAAAAATAAAATTAAAACACCCCCAGGCTTACTATTTGGACTGTTAATGACAATTATGTTTATTCTTCGTTTCTCGTATGAGTTTACCAAAGAAAACCAAGTAGCTTTTGAAGATGGCATGGCACTGAATATGGGCCAGTGGTTAAGTATCCCGTTTGTATTAGCAGGAATTGGAATGATTATTTATAGTTTGAAAAACAAAAACTACGGAACTGGGTCGTAACCACTACCTCCCCATGGATGGCAACTAGCTATTCGTTTGGCTGCCAGCTTTCCTCCTTTTAGTACCCCATGCTTCATTAGTGCTTGCCTGCTATATTCTGAACAGGTTGGAGTGTACCTACAGGATGCAGGTAAAAGAGGGGATATTGAATATTGGTAAATAATAATTGGTACGGTTGCAATTTTTCGAATGATAACTTTGGCTTCCATAGTGGATTTACAGTAGATAAAATTACATTCTTGCAGCCATTACCAAACTTAAATCTTTAAATGGCAAGTTGAATTTTTTGGCAATATATCTGCTGGTTATCCCTCCTTTATAAGTATATACACCATTTAAAAACCATTTATGGTTATAAATCATGTCCTCCAAACTTCCTTCTTCGGCCGACCGCAATAAAGTGGGAGTAAATATATTACTAAGTACATACGAAGCGGTACGAGCCACTCTTGACGTAATATTGGGTACACCATAATGTATTACACCATACTTTTCAATAACAGGAAGTTCATGAGTGGTGAGTTCAGAAGTCTCTACACACCCTCCATGGTCAATACTCAAATCAATAATAACTGCCCCTTCTTTCATCGATTGCACCATTTCTTCGGTAACAACAATTTTATTACTACCTCTATCTGGTCGTAAGGCTCCTATAACTACATCAGCATCCTTTAAAACTGTACTTAGGTGGGAGGAATCTAACGTGCTCGTAAATACTTGAAAACTTAAAGCATGCTTAATTCTACGAAGTTTGTAAATATGATTATCAAAAATCATTATTTCAGCACCAAGGCTGGATGCAGCTCTAGCGGCATACTCAGCAACAGTGCCAGCACCAAGTATAACCACTTTAGTAGGTGGCACTCCAGTAATACCACCTAAAATTACCCCTAAGCCATTATTTGTGGTTGTTAGGTATTCTGCAGCTATTTGCATTACCGTATTCCCAGCTATTTCACTCATAGCTCTTACAATGGGTCTTCCGCCTACCTTATCTTCTACCATTTCATAAGCAACCGCAATTACTTTTTTTGCCGATAACTTTCTAAAGTATTCTTCATTTCGGGTAGCCATTTGCAAGGCCGAAAAAATTATTTGGTTTGGCTTAAAAAAATCAATTTCATCCAATGTTGGTGGTTCCACTTTAAGAATAATGTTGGCTTGGTACACTTCTTCTCTACTTTGTACAATCTCCGCTCCTGCCTCGCTGTACTCTTGGTCAGTAAAATTTGCTTTATCTCCTGCTCCGGTTTCAAGCCATACTTTGTGACCGTTCGCCACAATAACCCCAACTGCATCTGGGGTTAAGCTAATTCTATTTTCTTGAAGTGAAACCTCTTTGGGAATGCCTATAAACAATATACTTGGTTTATCCGAAATGCGGGCAAGCTGTTCCTGAGGGTACAAACTTGTTTCTCTTGCTAATTTTTCAAATCCTGATTGCTTAGTCATATTTTGTTACCTTAATATCCCGTGTACCATCTTCCCGACTCGTTATATTTATTAATAATAAATCATCAGGTAAAATTTGTTCAACCTTCTGAGGCCATTCAATAAAACAATAATTTCCTGAATAAAAATATTCTCCTACACCGATGGCCATAACTTCCTTTTCATTACTTAAACGATAGAAATCGAAATGATACACGGGTTTTTCTTCCGCCAAATATTCGTTAATAATTGAAAATGTAGGGCTAGTAACTTCATCTACAACTCCAAGGTGCTTACATATCTGCTTAATTAAAGTGGTTTTTCCTGCGCCCAAATCTCCTACAAATAACCAAACTTTAATTAACCCTGCAAATTCAAACAATTCTTTTGCCACCATAGGCAATTCCTTTTGATTTGTACAAGACAATTCCAGTGTTTCAAGTAGATTATCGTCCATTACGTGAAGTTAACGATATTATTGGAATAATCATTTCTTCCAAAGATACACCTCCGTGTTGAAATGTATCTCTATAATATTTAACATAATAATTAAAGTTATTAGGATAAGCAAAAAACTGATCTTTAGTAGCAAACACATACGAGGAAGATACATTTACTTTTGGCAATTTTATTTTTTCAGGGTCACGAGCTATAAATACATCATCACTATCGTAACTCAGGTTTTTACCTTGCTTATAACGTAAATTTGTATTGGTGTTTTTGTCTCCTACTATTTTAAAAGGGCGTTTAACCCTAATGGTTCCATGATCTGTAGTAATTATTAATGTTGCATCCTTTGCACTAATTCTTTTAAGAGCATCCAGCAATGGCGAGTGATTAAACCAAGAGCTTGTTAACGAACGATAAGCCGACTCATCAGGTGCCAAATCCTTAATCATAGCCATATCAGTACGTGCATGCGAAAGCATATCTACAAAATTGTAAACGATCACGTTTAAATCATTTCCCATTAAGCTATTGATGGATTCGGCCAAATTTTTACCTTGATTAGTATGAATGATTTTTTGATAATTCCATTTTATATCTAACCCCTCTCGATCTAATTGCGCCTGTATAAATTTGTCTTCGTTATTATTTTTACCTCCTTCTTCATTTTCTCCCACCCAAAGGTTAGGGTGTTTTTTTGCCATATCAAGTGGCATTAAACCAGAGAAAATAGCGTTGCGAGCATAAGCAGTGGTGGTAGGTAAGATGGAGTAGTAAGAGGTTTCCTCCTGTAAATTAAAGTATTCCAACACAAAAGGTTTCAAGATAAGCCATTGGTCGTAGCGTAAGTTATCAATAACCAAAAAGAATACTGGCTTGCCTTTCCCTAGCTGTGGGAATACCTTCTCTCGCATAATATCGTGCGATAGCATCGGAGCTTCACTTGGATTCTCAATCCAATCTTCATAATGATCTTCTATATAGCTCGAAAAATAATTATTGGCTTCCACTTTTTGAGTATCCAGCACGTCTTGCATATCAGCTTCTGCTTGCTTATCGAAAGCTAATTCCCAATTGGTTATTTTTTTATATACATCAGCCCACTCATCAAAATCAAGGTAATCATTTAAAGCCATCGAAATGTCTCTAAAATCTTGCTGGTAGCCCATATTGGTATGTTCCGAAACCAACCGTTTATTATCCAGTATTTTTTTTACCGACATCAATATCTGATTCGGATTGAGAGGTTTTATCAAATAATCAGAAATTTGTCCTCCAATGGCCTCTTCCATAATAGATTCCTCTTCACTTTTGGTAATCATAACTATGGGTAATGTGGGCAAGCGTTTTTTAATCTCCTTGAGAGCTTCCAGCCCTGTCATTCCAGGCATGTTTTCATCTAAAAAAACTACGTCAAAATACTCATTTTCACATATTTCAACAGCATCTGAACCACTGTTAACAGGTGTTACATCATAGCCTTTGTTTTCAAGAAATAAAATATGCGGACGTAATAAGTCAATTTCGTCATCAGCCCAGAGTATTTTGTATTTTTGCATATACTTTTATTAAATTGGTTCTACTGTTTAATTTAATGGTAAATTATTTTGCTATTTTGTTATTACCTTTTAGTAATGATAGAAGGGGACAATGCAATAATAATTGAATGCTTAAACCATCAAGTTTTTAAAAATAAATCGCTTATATGATGCTATATTTTTTGCTTGCTCCAATTTAAGCATTCAATCATTATCTCATTAATAAATAATCCACTAAATTCGAAGCTATCGGATCGTGGTAGCACCTATTAATTTAGGTAAAGTTATCAAGATTAACGAAACCTATGCCAAAGTATTCTATTTTAATCTCTCATTTAACAAGCTCTTGAACAAGAAAAAAATATTTAACGACCCTATTTATGGATTTATTAACATTCATAGCGACCTTATTTACGATATTATTGAAACGCCTTACTTTCAACGTTTACGTAGAATAAAGCAAACAGGGCTGGCAGACATGGTCTATCCTGGAGCTAACCATACAAGGTTTCACCACGCCTTGGGTGCCATGCATTTAATGGGTAGAGCATTAGATAATTTACGTGAAAAAGGGCATTCAATCTCTAATGAAGAATATGAAGCAGCATTAATTGCCATTCTTTTACACGATATCGGCCATGGCCCTTTTTCGCATACGCTTGAACATACTCTTTTGAGCAAAGTTAGCCATGAAGAAATTTCGCTATTAATTATGGAAGCCTTAAATACTCAGTTTCAAGGTCAATTAACTTTAGCTATTAGTATTTTTACTAACAAATACCCTCGCCCGTTTTTTCATCAGCTAGTTTCAAGCCAGTTAGATATCGACAGGTTAGATTATCTCAAAAGAGATAGTTTTTTCACAGGTGTTTCGGAAGGCAGTATTGGTTCTGACCGTATTATCAAGCTTTTCGAAATTGTTGATGATAATATTGTAGTGGAAGAAAAAGGCATTTACAGTGTTGAAAACTTCTTGAGTGCTCGCAGGCTAATGTATTGGCAAGTTTATTTACATAAAACAGGCATTGCTGCTGATACAATGTTGAAAAACATTTTAATTAGAGCAAAACATTTACTTGCCAATGAAATTGAATTATCAGTTTCATCGCCTTTAAAATCCTTTTTAAGTAAAAACATTAATTTAGACCAAATCAAGAATGACCCGGACATTCTTAATCAATTTGCTCAGTTGGACGATTATGATATTTGGGCGGCAATAAAAAGTTGGACCAACAGTAAAGATAAAATTCTATCTGAATTAACTACTTCCTTAATCAATCGTAAGTTGTATAAAATAAAACTAAGCAACGAACCTTTAGGCCAACTAAAAAAAGAACTGGAAAAATCACTCATTGAGAAAGGTGTTGCCAATGAAGATTTCTCTTATTACCTCACTAGTGGATCAATATCGAATGCAGCCTATATGGCACATAACCAAAAAGTTAGACTACTAAAAAAGGATGGTTCGGTAGTTGACATTGAAAAAACAGCTGATTTACCGAATATAAAAGCGATGAGTAAAATTGTTACTAAGTATTACCTATGCTGGCCTAAAGAATTATCTTTGCCAGATAATAACAATATCAAATGAAATTTAGCGTAGCGCAAATAGCAGCACTTTTAGAAGGCAAGGTAGAAGGTAATGAGGAAGTAATAATATCAGGGTTAGGCAAAATTGAAAATGCCACACCTAACCAGCTTTCTTTTCTAGCCAACCCAAAGTATGAGCAATATATTTATTCTACTAAAGCTGGTGCTGTAATGGTTTCAAACGATTTTAAACCCGACAACTCCATAACAACCACTTTAATAAAGGTTAAAGACCCGTATGCAAGCTTCACAACACTTTTAGAAGAATACCATAAAGCCGTAACTTTTAGCAAATCTGGCATTGAAGAACCTTCCTACTTTGGAGAAGGTTCTAGCACAGGGAATGGTATTTACAGAGGAGCTTTCTCCTATATTGGTAAAAATGTAACAATAGGCGAAAACGTAAAAATATACCCCAATGCCTACATTGGTGATGATTGCAAAATTGGAGACAACACACTTATTTATTCCGGTGCCAAAATCTACGAAGGTTGTGTAATTGGCAATAGTTGCACTATCCACGCAGGAGCCGTATTAGGTAGCGATGGGTTTGGATTTGCCCCAAAAGAAGACGGAACCTATAAAGCCATTCCGCAAATGGGGCATGTAATATTAGAAGACAATGTTAGCATTGGTGCTAACACCGTAATTGATTGCGCCACTTTTCATGGAGATGCAACCAAAATTAAAAATGGAACGAAACTCGATAATTTGATTCAGATTGCCCATAATGTTACCATCGGCAAAAACACAGTTATCGCAGCCCAAACTGGTATTTCAGGCTCTACAGAAATAGGCGATAATTGTATATTTGGGGGGCAATCGGCTACTGTTGGCCATATAAAAATTGCCAACAACACTACCCTTGCTTCTAAATCTGCTACATCAAAATCTATAAAAAAGGAAGGGCAAGTTTTGTTTGGCTACATGGCATACGATATTAAGAAATTTTTAAGTTCTTATGCTATTTTCAAAACTTTGCCAGATATGAACCAAAGGCTCCGTGAGTTAGAGAAAAAGAGCTGAATTTAGTAACTATTCAGCAATATAAATGCTGCCGTAAAAGGCACTATACCAATTAAACCCTTAGTGAAACTTTGAGCCTTTGTGTCTTAGTGGCTAAAATTGCTGTTTAAATAGATGAATAGTTACTAAATTTGCACGCTTAAATTAACACAACGGATGTACCTGAATCAGCATACTATAAAAAAAGAAGTTACTTTATCGGGCGTTGGTCTCCATACAGGAGTCGATGCGCATATGACGTTTTCTCCTGCCCCAATAGATCATGGAATTAAATTTCAAAGAATAGATTTAGAAGGGAACCCAATAGTAGATGCTGATGTTGACAATGTTGTTGATGTATCTAGAGGAACTAGCATTGAGCAAAACGGTGCAAGAATTAATACAGTAGAACATACATTAGCCGCCATTGTTGGCTTACAAATAGACAATATTTTAATAAAACTTGATGGGCCGGAACCTCCAATTATGGATGGTAGCTCCATTCAATTTATTGAAATTCTAAAGCAGGCAGAACTTGAAGAACAAAATGCAGCTAGAGACTTTTTGGAAGTTACTGAAAGTATTTTTTATAATGATAACGATAGAAGTGTTGAAATGGCAGCTCTTCCTTTGGATGATTACAGGTTAACTGTAATGGTTGACTATAACTCTCCTGTACTTGGAAGTCAACATGCTTCTTTAAACGATATTAGTAAATTTGAAAAGGACGTAGCCTCTTGTAGAACGTTTTGTTTCCTACACGAGTTAGAAATGCTACACAAGAACAACCTAATAAAAGGTGGAGATTTAAATAATGCTATTGTTGTGGTTGACCGAGTGGTTAAAGAAGACGAGCTAGACCACTTAGCAGAGCTTTTTAACAAACCAAAAGTTGAAGTTAAAAAAGAAGGAATTCTAAATAATGTTGATTTACGTTATAAAAATGAGCCAGCTCGCCATAAACTTCTTGATGTAGTTGGCGACCTTGCATTGGTAGGCAAACCTATTAAGGCTCAAATTCTTGCTGCACGACCAGGCCATGCAGCAAACGTGGAATTTGCGAAGAAGTTAAAGCAGGCCATGGTTAAAAATCGTAATAATGCTCCCAAATACGATCCTTCGATGCCTCCTGTGTACGACATTAATGAAATTACCAATATTCTACCTCACCGATACCCGTTCTTATTAATTGACAAAATCATTCAAATTGATGAGAAAACAGTAACAGGTATTAAAAATGTAACTATAAATGATAATTTTTTTCAAGGTCATTTCCCAAACAACCCAGTAATGCCAGGTGTATTGCAAATTGAAGCAATGGCTCAAATAGGTGGAATACTTGTACTTAACACAGTGGATGATCCTGAAAACTATTGGACCTATTTTTTAGGTGTGGATGGTTTTCGATTTAGAAAAATGGTTCTTCCAGGTGATACTTTAATAATGAAATGTGAATTAACAGCACCTATAAAAAGAGGTATTGCCAAAATGTATGGCAAAGCCTATGTAGGCAAAAATTTAGTCTGCGAAGGCTCTATGACTGCTAGTATTGTAAGAAAAGATGCCTAAAATACGATACAACGGCATATTTAATAGAACAAAAAAATATAAATAAAATAGCTTTTAAATGAAAAAATGAGTTAATGTTAGAATAAACAAAAAGTAGAAAGTTGCAAATAAAAAGCATGCAATTTTATATATAAAGAATATTCACCCATTCAAGCATTGTAAGTGATTTTTAATACCTTAAATCCGCAAGGAACTTTGTGATGAAAGCCATAAGATGTTGTTAGT
>CAZZML010000012.1:0-20180 GCA_964654735.1 uncultured Roseivirgaceae bacterium
ACTAACAACATCTTATGGCTTTCATCACAAAGTTCCTTGCGGATTTAAGGTAATAAGTAATCAAGACTTTAAGTGGACTTAGTATTTTTGACTGTAGGGTTTAGAACAAACTACAAGCATATATTATTAATTTTATGCAAAAAATAAATTATAGATACACTAACATCAAAAGTTGAGTTTTTAGACCCTGTATTTGAACTTTGGATTAAAACCAATTACCTATAAATCTATCATATAACTAAAATGTGATTTGCTGTTATTCAAATAGATAATATGGGCTTGTCCCATTGATTGACTGAGTTCCTTAGGAACTCAGTTATAAAAAATTTATTCTCTTAGTTTATCAATCTCCAATGAAAAAACTCCTTTTTAAAATTATTAGTTTTCTTGTTTTAGCTATTGTAATTGGCTCCATTGTGTTCTTTTTTATGGTGTTAAAAGGGTTTTTTGGGCCGCTCCCAACTGAAGATGAGCTTCAAAACATTCAACAATTAGAGGCCAGTGTTGTATTCGATGTCAACGGAAAGCAACTAGGCAAATTTTATGTGCAAGATCGGTCAGCAGTTGAGTATGCCAATATTAGCTCCAAGCTTATCAATGGCTTAATTGCTACCGAAGATCAACGATTTTTTGAGCATCAGGGCATTGATTTAAGGAGCCTTGGTCGAGTAGTTGTAAAATCTATTTTGCTACAGAAAGGTTCTTCTGGTGGAGGGAGTACTCTTACCCAACAACTGGTTAAAAACTTGTTTCCTCGTAAAAATTACAAAGCATTTTATTACCCCATTAATAAAATGCGAGAGCTTATAACTGCTTATAACCTAGAGCAGATTTACTCCAAAGAAGAGCTCTTGGAGCTCTATCTAAACACGGTTTCATTTGGCGAAGATGTGTATGGGGTTGAGTCGGCTTCTAAGAGGTATTTTAACGTTTCGGCTAAAGACCTAAACCAGCAACAAGCAGCTATTTTGGTGGGCATGCTAAAAGCCACTACCTCTTACAACCCCGTTAGGCATCCTGAAGCTTCTCTTAAACGTAGAAATCTTGTACTTTCTCAAATGGTGAAACAGGAAATGCTAACACAAGCTGAATGTGATTCACTACAAAACCTGCCTTTAGAAACGGATTACCAAAAACCAAGAGGTAAGCTAGCTCCTTATTTTTTAGCCACTATTCGTAAAAAGGCTAAAGCTTTTTTAGAGGAGTATAATTCTGAACATGACACTGATTTATTGCTGCGAAAAAGCGGCATAAAAATTTACACCACGCTCGATGCCAATATGCAAAACTATGCAGAGCAAGCAATGCGTACACATATGGAAAAACTACAAGCCCTTTTTGACAAACACTGGAATGGAACTTTGTGGGCATCTAACCAAAATCTTCTTAAAAAGGAGATTAATAAAATTGCCAATGGTAGATCTAAGGAAGAATTAAATATGGCAGCCAATAAGGTTGTATTCGATTGGCCAACCGATAAAAGTGTAGTTATAAGCCCAATAGATTCATTAAAACATCATCTAGCCCAATTGCAAGCCGGGTTTTTAGCAATACAACCTAGTAATGGAGCTATTAAAGCATGGGTAGGTGGCATTGATTATTCCTATTACCCTTACGATCATGTGGCTGAGTCGGCTAAGCGCCAGGTGGGTTCTACTTTTAAGCCATTGGTATATGCCACGGCCTTAGAAAATAAGGTGTCGCCTTGTACCTATTTTAAAGCAGAACAACAAGCATTTGAAGTAAAAGAAGGCGAATGGAAAACCGCCAATGACCATGGTAATTACGAAGGCAAATACTCGATGGAAGGTGCTCTGGAGGAATCTGTAAATACGGTAGCTGTTAACTTATTGAATAAAGTGGGCATTTCTACTACTATCGATCAAGCTCGAAAGATGGGCATTCGCTCTGCAATGCCCGAAGTGCCCTCGTTGGCCTTGGGTGTAGCTAGTATTTCTATCCAGGAAATGGTTGCCGCTTATTGCACGTTTGTTAATGGAGGTTATCAAGTTCGGCCACATGCTATTTTACGAATTGAAGATAAGGACGGGAATATTTTATACGAATACAAAGAAACGACACAGGCAAGAGCATTAAGTGCCAAAACGGCTGCTCAAATGACTAAATTATTAGAAGGCGTGGTAGATGATGGCACAGGCAAATCAATTAGAACAAGGTATAAATTAACCAACCCTATGGGAGGCAAGACGGGTACTACGCAGGGTAATGCCGATGGCTGGTTTATGGCTATTACTCCTAAATTAGTGTCAGGTACTTGGGTGGGAGGTATTTACCCAGCCATTCGGTTTAGAGATACAAGCCTTGGTCAAGGAGCTACTATGGCGTTACCTATATGGGCTAAGTTTTACCAACAAATGAATGCAGACAAGGCCTTTGATTATTACACGAAATCAAGCTTTACATCAATGCCTCAAAGTTGGGGCGATGAGCTAGATTGTGATCCTTTTAAAGAGGAGTTTAACTTGCGAAAATGGCTTTTCCCAAATCGTAAAAACAAGGATAAAAAGGACTCCAAAGAAGAAAAGAGTAAGGAAAATAAAGAGGGAGTGTTAAAGAAAATTGGCAAATGGTTTAAGAAAGAATAGGCAACTTCTTTATTTAAAATTATATCCTAACACGTTTGCAACTAATGATTTAGTTTGCTATAGTTGTATTATTAAATTAACATATATGAAAAAATCGGCTTCCTTATCATTATTAATACTTGTCCTTCTTTTCTCTTGCAAAACAGAAATCCCTCCAGACTACGTGATTTTGACTGGAAAAATTGAAAATCCAAACTCTAGCACAATTACAATTCAAGATGGCTTGGGTAAAGATTTGTATTCTATTGCATTAGATGAGCAAAATGAATTTAAGGACACTTTACAAATTTCTTCTGGTTTGTATATGTTTTATGATGGTAAAGAAGTTAAAGAAATGTTTTTAAAACTGGGATATGATTTATCAATTTCATTAAATGCTAAGGCGTTTGATGAATCGATAAAATATACTGGGGTAGGAGCAAAAGAAAATAATTACTTAGCAGAAAAATTCCTTTTAACAGAAGGGTTTGGAGACCTGCCTTACACCTCTGCCGCTCTCTCTGAAGACCGGTTTTTAAAAATTACGGATTCATTAACTTTAATTAAAGCTGCTAACTTTACCAAGCATGCCGACTTTGATAAGGACTTTGTGTTTTTTGAAAGCAATACATTACACTATGAGAAACTGTACTTTTTAGCAAATTATGAGAGTAGCCATAGGTACGCTACCAATAATACAGATTTTAAGGTGTCTGCAAATTTCCCAAATGCTTTTGAAAATATTGTTTTAGATAACGATAGTTTGCTATCGGTTCCTTTTTATATTTTTTACATTGATAGTTATTTGGGAAAGTATATGACTAAAAAATATGAGGAGAACGACACACTGGATTTTATGCTTACCTCAATAGAGATAATAGAAGAACATATCTCAAACCAAAAGCTAAAAGAGAAACTTGTATATAATACCAGTGTTTGGGCTTTAGGTGATACAAAAGATTTAGAAAAGGCATATACTAAAATAAAATCTATTGTAGAAAATAAGGCCTACCTAGAAGAAATTTCAGAGATGTATATAACATTAAAGAAAACAGCCAAGGGTCAACCCTCTCCACCTTTTAACTTTGAAAATATTGATGGGGAAATGGTTTCATTGGCTAGCCTAAAAGGTAGCGTAGTTTATATTGATATTTGGGCAACTTGGTGTGGCCCTTGCATTGACGAAATTCCATACTTAAAGGCAATCTCAGAGCAGTTTTCAAAACAGAATGTAAAGTTTGTTAGTATTTGCACCAGCGATACCAAAGAACGATGGGAGAAAATGGTAAAAGAAAAAGAGTTAGCAGGTATTCAACTTTTTGCCCCAAGCAATAAAGACTCTTTCTTTCAAAGTTATGTATTACAAGGAATTCCTCGGTTTATTATTATTGATAAAGAAGGAAATATTGTAGATGCTAATACCATTAGGCCCTCAAACCCTAACTTGAAAGTATTATTGGGTAACTTGATATAATATTGTTGTTTGTGGGCATTATGAGTTGGAACTCCTTATCTGATTTTTTCATGTTCTTGGGAAACCTCTTTTTTATCAGATTAATCTATTAAATGTCATATATTTATTGATTAATATACTTTATCAAAATAATTTACCTTGTATGAATCTCTCTAATGAAGCAAAATTTTACTTGAATGAAACTCGGAAATGGACATTATTTCTTTCTATACTGGGTTTTGTAATGCTAGGCTTGATGATGATTGGAGCCTTTTCGATTGGAACTATTATGAATCAAATAACAGGAGAAGATGCCCCTTTTTCTGGTTTAGCAATAGGTGTTTTATATCTTTTTATTGGAGCTATTTACTTCTTCCCCATCTATTACCTGTATAAGTTTTCAACAAAAATGAAGCAAGCGGTGTTAGAAGAGGATGACATTAGTGTGAATGAGGCATTTAAAAACTTAAAGTCGCATTATAAATTTATGAGCATAATGACAATAATAATGTTAGCTCTATATTTAATAATTGGAGTTGGCATCGTGCTGTTTGGTTCTGCCTTTTTCTAATAATATTATAAAACCCGCAAAAGTTCTACCTTTGCCTATTGTTGGCTTTTCATTATAACCGCTAAAAAATGAAATGGATTAGGCTACTGATATTGCTACTGATACAAGGAGCCGTATGTAACACAATAAAGGGGCAAGGTTGCAGCGATGCAGGCTTTTGCACTATGGGTGCCATGAAACCCGATCAAGCCTTTAATAAAAGGGTAGAACTCAAATTACGCTCTCTTGAACTAAGCTACTACCAAGGCCAAACAACGTTGACTCCTGTTGTTACCGTTATTAATTTAGACGCAGGCTTTAGCATCACTAAAAATTTGTCTGGGCAAGTTAAGTTGCCTTATTATTCAGTAAAAGGAAATTTTGATAATACCTCTGGGCTAGGAGATATTTCGTTAAGCTTAACTCAACGACTGATAGATACAGAAATGTTTGATTTTAGTGCCACTATTGGCACTAAAATACCAACCAATAGTTCTGAGATTAGGTCTAGTGGAAAGAGGGTTCCGGGAACGGAAGGCTTGGTTTTACCTATGTACTACCAAACCAGTTTGGGCAGTGTTGATTTTGTGGCAGGAGCTTCTCTTATTTCTTCAAAATGGCTAATTGCCACAGGTGTTCAAATGGCACTTACCGCTAATAATAATACATGGTTTGCAGACGAATGGGTTGGCATTTACCCAAGTGAGGAATATGTAAGGGAATATGATGATGCTAACAAATTGAAAAGAGGTGCCGATATTATGTTACGTGTTGAACGCAATTTTAGGTTTGCAAAATACAGCTTTAACTTAGGGCTACTGCCTATTTTTAGAATAACGAAAGATCAAACTATTGACAGAAATACAGGAGAATATAGGAAACTAGAGGGCTCTACAGGAATGGCACTAACTGCATTAGGAGGGGCTGCATATAATTTTAATATTAATAATACCGTTAAGTTTACTTACGGACAAAAAATAACTGTAAGAGATGTTAACCCTGATGGATTAACTAGAGACAATGTATTAATAGTAGCTTATTTATTTAGATTTTAGAAATATGTACAAAATGAAATCTATTATAATCGCACTACTAACCATTGGGTTTACATCTACGTTGCTGGCTCAATCTAAATTGAATCAAGCACAAACTGCCCTTGATGGAGGTGATGAAAACAAGGCACTATCCTTATTAGAACAAAATGAAGAGACCGGTAATGCTAATTATTTCAATCTTTTGGGACAAATATGGCTTAAAAAAGGGAATGGGGAAAAGGCACTTAACAATTTTAAAAAAGCGAAGAACATCATTGAGTCTGCGAGCATTACCGATGCTCGTTTATTAGGTGATACCTATAATAATATCGCAGTTGCTCTATGGTCGATGGGCAAAAGTTCCCAAGCCTTACAGTACCATCAGGTAGCTCTTCAAAATAGAGAAAAGCTAAATGAGCCACTTGGGGTTGCTGCTTCCCTCAATAATATTGGTTTGGTTTATACATCTTCTCAACCCAATTTAGCCATTGAATATTATGAAAAAGCAAAGAAAATATATGAGGAGGCCAAACTTCAAGATAAAATAGCAACGTCTTATGTTAATATTGGTTTGGCTTATAAATTTAAAGAAAATTATAACGAAGCCCTCACCAATTTAAACAAAGCACTGGATATTAGAATTAAGCTTAATGGTAAAAACTCAACGCCCGTAGCTTTTGTGTATTCGAGTTTAGCATCTGTTTTTTTTAGCACCAAAGATTTTCGATTTTGTATTGATTATGCGAATAAAGCACTAGCCATATACAAAAGTAATTACGGACAAAAACACCCTGAGATAGCCACTACGTATAATTTGCTAGGCAGTGCCTACTTTGAAGAGGCTAAACAATTAGGAGGTAAGGATAAGTTTGAACTGGCTATTGACAGCTACCAAAAGGCTATATTGGCTAATTTAACTAATATTAGCCCATTAATTCTGTACAAAATACCACCTGCTGAAGGTTATTTGAATGCAGATATTTATTTAGTATCAATATTGCAAAAAGCATTAGCCTACGAAGCATACCATTCGCAATTTTCTCTTAAAATTATTGATTTAGAGCAAGCCTATAAACTACTAATTTTAGCTGACAATATAATTGACAAAATCAGGCAGTTTAGAACCAATGAAGCTGATAAAATAGCCTTGGGCAACATTGCTTCTGAAGTATATGAAGCTGCAATTCGAGTTAGTTTGCAAATGGCAGGGGTTAAGTGGAAACAAAAGCCCTACAATGAAAAAGCATTTTATTTTGCTGATAAGAGTAAATCTGCCGTACTGCTTGAAGCCATTGCCGATGCAAACGCACAAAGCTTTGCAGGCATACCAAATGAATTATTGGCTAAAGAAAAAGAGATTAAGGGTGAAATAGCCTATCTCGAACAAAAATTAGCGAAAACGACAGGCATAAATGATAGAAAACCGTTAACCGAAGAGCTTTTAAAATGGAATCAAACCTATGATGCTTTCAAGCAAAAATTAGAAACAGATTACCCTGATTATTTTGCACTAAAGTATAACATTAAAACACCAACGCTTCTAGAGCTGCAAGCAACCTTAAAAAATGGAACCACCTTAATAAGCTATTTTGTTGGTTATAAAAATAGCAGACTATACGTATTTTTCATTACCAATACAGGTCTTAAAATACAAGATATAGCACTCGAAGAAGACTTTGATAAAAACATAATAGGCTATCGAAATGCCATGTATTATAAAGTTGAAAAAACGGCCAAAGAAGTCGGGTTCAAAATATATAATCAACTTGCTTTGAACAAGACGCCTAATGGCACCAATAAGTTAATTATTATTCCGGCAGGCCGAATCTCAACCATTCCACTAGAAGCTTTAATTACCGAAGAGGATGACCCTAACTCGTACTTAATTCAGCAATATGATGTTTCGTATTTGTATGCGGCAAGCTTAATACATAACCAAACGGAAGCAAAAAACAATGGAACCGTTTCTCTTTTTGCCCCTGTAGATTTTAGTGGTTTAGGCATGAGCTACTTGCCAGGCACCAAGCAAGAAGTAGAAGAAATTAGTGAGCTATTCGAACATAATAAAACAAAAACCAAATTATTTGTTGAGGTCAATGCTTCCAAATTAGCAGTTGCATCGGATCAGGTAGCCCAAAGTAATATCATTCATTTTGCAACCCATGGCATTGTAGATGAAGTACACCCTGAGCGATCTCAAATTTGCCTTACTACCAAAGATGGCTCTGAAGGCAGTTTGTTTACTGGTGATATCTATAATCTTAAATTTGAAGCCGATTTAGTGGTGCTTTCTGCTTGTGAAACTGGCCTTGGTAAACTTTCTAAAGGAGAGGGCATTATTGGTTTAACACGTGCAATTATTTATTCAGGAGCCAATAATATGGTGGTGTCGCTTTGGAGTGTATCGGATAATTCAACAAGCCAGTTAATGATCGATTTTTACCGAAATGTAATAGCTGGACAAAACTATTCTGCTGCATTAGCTAATGCGAAGCGTAAAATGATTAAAGATGGAGTTTACGGACAGTCATATTACTGGGCTCCATTTGTTTTAATAGGGAGTTAAACTATTGTATCAATCTCCCTCTTTACCTGAGTTTGGAACAAGAAATAGCAGGCACATTTAAAAGAAGATTATTAACCCAACAAATCTCCTATATCCTCTTTACTCAGGCTTTTTACAAAGCTATTGTCGGTGGCAATTAGGTCTTTGGCCAATTTTAGTTTACGTTTTTGTAGTTCTAGTATTTTTTCTTCTACCGTATTTTTGGTAATAAACTTATAGGTAAATACTTTCTTTTTCTGGCCTATTCTATGTGCTCGGTCAATGGCTTGTGCTTCAACAGCTGGGTTCCACCATGGGTCTAATAAAAATACATAGTCCGCTTCGGTAAGGTTTAGTCCAAGGCCTCCTGCTTTCATCGATATTAAGAATATTTTTACATCTTTATCTTCTTGAAAGCGTTCTACCTGAGCTTGTCTGTTTTTAGTGGCACCATCTAAATAGCAGTAGTCAAATCCTCTTGCTTCTATAAGCTCTTTTATAATGGTAAGGTGCTTTACAAACTGACTAAAAATTAAAATTTTATGCCCTTCCGAAAGGGTATTGGTAAGCATATGCATCATATCATCCAACTTACCTGAGTCCCCCACGTACTCAGAATCAGCCATTTTAGGGTGGTTGGCAATAAGCCTTAGTTTGGTAAGCCCTTGCAATAACATCATTTGCGATTTACCCACCCCATGCTTATCAATATGCGAAAGAATCTCATTACGGTACATGTTCTTGGTCTCTTCATACATCTCTGCCTGAAGAGTAGTCATTGTAGAGTAATGAATATTCTCTACCTTTTTAGGTAAATCTTTTGCCACTTGCGATTTATGCCTTCTCATAATAAAAGGCTTAATTAAGCTGTATAACTTAGTTGATTTATCTTCGTTGTTCTGCTTTTCAATCGGAATTTGAAACTGTTTTCTAAAAAAGCTTTGATGCCCCAATAAGCCAGGATTAATAAAGCTCATCTGCGACCAGAGATCCATCGTACTATTTTCAATAGGCGTACCTGTAAGAATAAGTCTGTACTTCGAATGCAGCTCACGTACCGCTTTCGAAATATTAGAAGTTGGGTTTTTTATGACCTGAGACTCATCTAAAATTATGTAATGAAACTTATATTGGGTAAGCATATCTAGGTCGCGCCTTATGATGCCATAAGAAGTAATTACTAAATCATAGCCAGTAAACTGTCCAATGTCTTTAGTTCTATTTACACCCGTGTAATTAAACACATGCAAGTTAGGGGTAAATTTCTTGGCTTCTTTTTGCCAATTATACACCAACGAAGTAGGCATAACCAATAAAGAAGCAGTCTTTGCCCCTCCTTCTTTTTGAGATTGCAATAGTGCCAAGGTTTGCACCGTTTTACCCAAGCCCATATCATCGGCCAAACAACCCCCTAAATTATATTGATTTAAAAACTGTAGCCAGTCATAACCTGCTTTTTGATAAGGGCGTAAAGTGCCCTTAAATTTTTCTGGCATTGGGTGGTCGTCAATCTTATCAAAGTTTCTTAACTGATGAAGTTTCTTGTTCATAATCACTTTAGAATGCGCTACATTTTCAAGTTCTTGAACTAATGCCAAATGGTGTTTTTTAAGAATTGGTTTTTCACCTTCACTATCCTCAGAAAAATAAAATAGCCCCGAATAATCTTTCAACCAGCTATCAGGAACCACAGCTATTTCACCACTTGGCAATTTAATTTTGTTCTTGCCCTTTAAAATAAGCGTTCTTAATTCTTTAAACGAAATTTCAAACTCACCAAAAAGAATAATTGCTTTAATATCAAACCAATCAATATTTTCATTAATGTCAATTTTTATACTAGCATCACCAATAAAGTATTTTCGGTCACCCGTTTGTTTCTGAATTAATTCAACACCTTGTTCCTCTAATTTTTGTTTGTTTATTTGAATCCAATCAAAAGCCTTGCCCGCATATAATACACCCTTGCCTGACGATAGATCAAGATCTAATTCTTTCAAGAATTTAATCAAGTTTGCTTCTAGTTTTAAGTTTCTTGCAATTCTATTAAATACATAGGAGTCGGCTGTTTTCTCAACATTCACCACCACTTCATTGCTTTCTGAAGGTCTGATTTTTAATCCTTTGTAGTTAAATATTAAACTGAACACAAATTTTTCCACACCCACAACTGTTTCTGTGTCTCCACTTGTAAAAGGCAAGCTATGTTGCAATTGAGCTAAAGGGGCAAATGTTAACTCTGCCTTTGGTGTGATATGCTTGGTATTTATGTCAAATCCTTTTGCATACACATCGAAATGAGCTACGAGCGGGGCAATGAATTTTCGATAATAGGTGTCCTCTACTTTTTGAGGAATTAGAATAAATTTTTTGTTTAAAAATGGCCTTAGTTTTGCCCCGTCTATATTTTTTTTAAAAGAATAGATACGACCTTCTACCACTAACCAAGCAGGCTCATCACTTAGGAGGTACCCTCCTTTATATTGAAAATCTACTTTTTGATCTTTGTACTTAATCGTTGGGAAATAATGAGTATTATCTTCATTTCGTCTAAAATGAAAAAGTACCGAAGCCTTTTCAGGCATCACCTCTAGTTTTCGCCAAGCAGGTTCTCCATCATTGCCCATTTCGAACACAAACTTGCCAATAAGTAAAGGCAAAATTTTTGCTCTAATGCCTTTTAGATAAATCTCTATTTGTTCTTGCAGCGCTTTGTTCCCCTTTTCTTCATCAAATACTTTTGGGTAAAACTCTTTTGGTTTGATGCCAACGGATGCATACCTTTTTAACACGGCATCATGTTGCATCCCATCCATCAATTTAATCAACTCAAAATCTGTTTCGTCTAAGCCAGAAATAAATTCATTGGCATTTAAAGAGGAAATGTTTTGGTGTTGTAGTGTTAATTGATCCTTATTATCCACTTTTACCACAAAAGATTCAAACAGAAACCCGAGATACTCGTGTTTAAAAATTGAGTAAATTATTTGAAACTTGTCTTGGGCAGAAATATTCATTTTTTAATTTAGGACAACTCACAAAGTAATACATATTGGGTGTCCTAGACAAGAAAGAGGCTATGATTTATATCAGGTTCAGGTTTGCAAATAAAATCTAAATTAAGTATATTTAATGTACGGTTCAATTAATACAATTGAGCCCCCTATGGTGGTTAATTGGATACCAAGTATTGGTACCACACCAACCCAAAGGCGAGCGACCCTCGCCTTTGGTGGTTTATGGCTTTCACCGTTTACATAGTATGATGCATATGCATTTCTCCTGAACCATCAATTTTAGGACTGATGTAAGGTATGCCTAGGTTGAGCCCTCGTAAGATTAGTAAGATGGCAACCAATGCCAAAAAATAAGGAACCATTTTGTTTAGATTAGTGCGAAGAGACGGAGTTATAAAACCTGAAAACACTCCCAGCCCCAGCATCATTGGAATTGTACCTAAGCCAAAAAAGAGCATATAATTAGCTCCTCCTACCAACGAGCCCATCGATAGGGCTGTAAAAAGAGCAGCATAAACTAACCCACAAGGCAGTATGCCATTAAGGGTGCCGATAAATAACGGTGCAAAAAAGGACTTGTTTTTAAACAATGGGCTAAGTTTTGATTTTACCCCTGCATACATTTTACTTAAAACTCCGTTGATGGGTAAGTCAAAATGTTTATACTTTGTAAAAAGCACAATTATAAGCATAACCACTCCTACTGCTACTGAAAGTGATTGTTGCAAACCTGCAAAGGCAGCTCCTTGCCCAATTAAACCAACGGCAATCCCAAGCAGAATGTAAGTAATGGTTCTTCCAATATTATATAAGAGCTTGTATTGAAACCCTTTACCTGGCAAGGCCAATACAATGGGGCCACACATGCCAATGCAATGAAAGCTTCCTAAAAAGCCCATTAAAAATGCACTCCACAACATTTTAATTAATTTTTATAAAGATTAAATTCTTGATAATACTCTTTGTCGCCTTCACTCCAAAGTAACTTGGCTATCCATTTGCCTTGTTGCTGGGTAGAAAAATCTATTTGTTGGGTGCCATTGGAGCCTAACGAGATAGGAAGATACCTATCCTTGCTTCCATCTGAGGGTCTAAAAAATAAGATATTCCCTTTAGGCTTTAATTCTGTTGGAAAAATAATTTCTACATAACTACCCATTAATACAACAGATGGTTTAGCCTCCAACCTTTCTATGTTCTTAATCCTTGTGATTTGATCCTCATAGGCTATTTCCTGTTGGTAATAATCTTCAGAAATAATATTAACATCTTGCGTAAAAGCAAAAGCCACTACCGATAAAATTGCAATCACAAATAGTGTATAAAATAACGCTATACTCTTTCCCCAATTCATTTATTTTAGATTAAAAGGTCCTAAAAAATTAGTTTCTGTGGTATGCACCAACTCACCTCCCTTATAAACATCTATAATAATAGGTGTTTTCGCACTATGAAGGTTACTTCTTGGAATAACAACAAAAAACACTGCATCAAATGTACTATTTGAGCCAAGTTTAATTTCACTCCTGCCCACTTGTTTTATAGTAGCTGTTGAAAAATCACGAATTTTAACTTCTAATTCTACCGGCTCAAAACTTTTATTAATAAATAAAATATTGATTAAATTTTGAATGTCGCCTGTCTCTGTTTTTTGATACAACTGACCAGGAACTCTTAAGGCTGTTGCTTCAATGCTAGATCGATAGGTGAGCAACGTTGAAAGTGCAATGATTAAAACTCCTAAAACAATTGTATATCCAAATACCCGAGTTGTAAATATTTTCTTGGTGCCTTCAATAATATTAGTATAGGAAGCCAAACGTATGAGACCTGTTGGTTTATCAATCTTTACCATAACTTCGTCACATACATCTATACAAGCGGTACAGTTTACACACTCAAGTTGCGATCCGTTTCTAATATCAATTCCTGTTGGGCATACGTGTACACATAGTTTACAGTCAATACAATCTCCTTTATCGTCTTGAAATTCACCTTTTTTAATCTTTCCTCTTGGCTCTCCTCTACTAAAGTCATAGCTCACGGCCATGGAATCTTTGTTCATAAGTACCCCTTGCAATCTACCATAAGGGCAAACAGCTATACAGGCTTGCTCTCTAAAATAAGCAAACACCCAAAAGAAAATTCCTGTAAAAAACACAGTCCCTAAAAAACCACTCCAATTTTCAAAAGGTGATTTTGTTATAATATCAATTACCCCCTCAATACCAATGAGGTAGGCCATCATGGTATGAGCTATTATAATGGAGATAGCCATAAAAATGGAATACTTTGCCGCTCGTTTTACCAACTTGGAGGGTGTCCAAGGAGCCTCGGCTAGCTTACGTTGTTGTTTGGCATCACCGTCAATCCAGTATTCTATTTTACGAAAAACAAGCTCCATAAAAATGGTTTGAGGGCATGCCCACCCACACCATACTCGACCAAATACCACCGTAAATAAGATAATAAAAACAACTAATGTAATGGTGGCCAAACCAAACAAGTAGAAATCTTGCGGCCAAAAAGGAATGCCAAAAAGCACAAATTTGCGCTCGAAAATATTAAATAATAAAAGAGGTTGCCCCCCAATTTTGATTAAAGGGCCACTAAATAGTAGCCCTAATAATATTATTGCAACAATGCCTCGTTTTGTGTAAAATTTCCCCTTTGGCTTTTTTGGGTAAATCCAAAGCCTTTTCCCTTCTTTATCAACAGTTCCTATGCTATCTCGAAACTCTTCGTCATACTCATATAAATCTTCCACCTGACATCTAGCTTAAAAATTATTCGTACAAATCTCCTTCAGGCGCTTTAGGCGTTGCAGGTGTTGTACCTTTTAAGGATATTATATAATTTGCAACAGCTTCAATTTGGGCTTCATTTAAAGCAGCACTCCATGCCATCATCGCAGTTCCTGCTACTCCTTCAACAATAGTTTTTGTAATGCCTTCTTTAGAACCATTACTGTTTTTCCAATAGTTATCCGTAAAGTTCGGGCCAACAATACCTCCTCCATCTGCCAAATGACAGGCAGCACAGTTGCTATCGTAAATGGTCTTCCCTTCTTCTAAATCTGCTGCAACAACAGGCTCCTCAGTACTTACTTCTGCTTCAGGTATAGCTTCAGTAGTTGACTCCGGCTCTGAACCCTCTTCGTATAAAGTTCCTTGAGGCTTTAAGGCGTTCTCAGGGGTTGTACCCCTAATAGACATTACATAACTAGCAACTTCTTGAATTTGAACGGGAGATAATTGATTAGACCATTGAATCATTGCTGTATTAGGAACACCTTCTTTCACAACACGAAAAATGTCTTTAATGCTGCCACCATGTATCCAATAATCATCTGTTAAATTAGGGCCTGCAATTCCGCCACCTTCTTGCCCATGGCAAGTAGTACAATTACGTCCAAAGGTTTTCTTTCCAGCCTCTATCATACTAGCATCAGCTGAATACACTAATTTAGATTCATCAAAGCCTCCAGCTTCAGCACTTGCAGCTAGATTTGCTTGTTTTTCCTTATTTGCCTCAGCCATTGCTATTTCATATTCCTCTTCTTGTAACGGGAACCAACCTGTAAAATGGTGACCTATTAAATAAACAACACCCCAAATAATGGTAATGTAAAACAACCATTTCCACCAAGGGGGTAAGTGGTTATCTAACTCACGAATGCCATCATAGTTATGATCCAACAAAATGTCGGCCTCTTTCTCTTTAGGTGCTCTATTATTAGCAATTTCTAAAAACCGCGACCATAAACTATCTTCTTCTCCTGTTCCTTCGGGCTGGTCTTTTTCGAGCTTATTAATTACTTGTAGTGCATAAATTGCGACCAATAAAACCAGTACTGCAACTATGGCAACCAAGCCAACGACAAGCATCAATACGCCTGTATCACCTTCTGCTTGAGCATTACCGCTTAAAGATGTAAGTATAAACACCAAAGTAATTGCCCAATGTGCATTTTTTCGAGCAAATTTAAATGGGTTGTGAATTTTCATTTGTTTATTTTTTTTCTTGTGACTCTTGATCTGCAACTAAACTATCCTTAAGTGGCATATCTTCCATTTTTTTTATAAAACTTTTATCTACTTTAAACACCCAATAAAGAAGAACTATAAAAAAAACAAAAAATATAACCAATGAAATAATAGGCCCTATGGCTATATTTTCGGCTCCTTCAAAATAATGTTTAAACATTTTATTTTTTTACGTTAATGTCAGTACCCAATCTTTGCAAATAGGCAATTAAGGCAATTATTTCTTTATCGCTGCTAGTTTCAATATCGCCCTGTCCAGAATTAAGGTCATCAGCAATTCCTTGTGCTTGCTTTTTAAGGTCATCGTTGGCTACAGCAGCATACCCTTCAGGATAAGGCACTCCCAAGGTTTGCATCGCTTCAATTTTAGCCTCGGTATTGCTAATATCTAATGTATTTTCGTGTAACCAACTATAGCGGGGCATAATTGAACCCGGAGATGTAATTCTTGGATCGTACATATGGGTGTAATGCCATGAGTTTGGCTTGGCATTTTTGTTTCCTATTCCTGACCTATGCAAATCTGGCCCAGTTCTTCGGCTACCCCAAAGGAATGGGTGATCATACACAAACTCACCTGCCTTAGAATATTCACCATAACGCTCGGTTTCATTTCTAAACGGCCTTACCATTTGCGAGTGACAACCTACGCAACCCTCTCGGATATAAATATCTCTACCTTGCAATTCAAGCGGTGTATATGGTTTAACACTAGCAATGGTAGGAATATTCGATTTTACCATATAGGTAGGTATAATTTCAAATGCACCACCAATTAAAATAGCAACTAAGGCTAAAATGGTAAACTGAATAGGTTTTCTTTCTAAAGCTGCATGAAAAGAGCCTCCTTTAATATTAACTTTTTCAAGTGCTGGTGCTTCTGCCTCTTCATTGGCAATAAACGAACCTTGCTTAGCTGTTTTCATTAGGTTAACCACCATTATAATTACACCAGTAAAGTAAAGCGTTCCACCTACTAAACGAAGCATATAAAAAGGCAATATTTTAGTTACCGTTTCTAAGAAGTTGGCATACTGTAAAAACCCATCTGGGGTAAACTGTTTCCACATTAAACTCTGAACAACACCTCCCCAATATAAAGGCAAGGCATACACAATAATGCCTAAAGTACCAATCCAAAAGTGGAGATTCGCTGCTTTAGCAGAATGTAGTTTGGTTCCCCACATGCGCGGTACTAACCAATACAGCATTCCAAAAATCATAAAACCATTCCATCCTAAGCCACCAATATGTACATGTGCTATAATCCAATCGGTAAAGTGGGTAATGGCATTAAAGCTTTTTAACGAAAGCATAGGGCCTTCAAATGTTGACATACCATAGGCGGTAATGGCAACCACAAAAAATTTCAATACTGGATCTTCTCTAACTCTGTCCCAAGCACCGCGTAATGTCATAAGGCCATTAAGCATACCTCCCCAAGATGGCGCAATTAGCATAAGGGAGAATACGGTACCCAAAGTTTGCGCCCAGTTAGGCAATGAAGTGTAAAGTAAATGATGAGGCCCTGCCCAAATGTATAAGAAGATGAGTGACCAGAAATGTATTATTGAAAGTTTATAAGAGAATACCGGTCGATTGGCTGCTTTCGGCAGATAATAATACATAATACCCAAGAAAGGCGTTGTTAGGAAGAATGCCACCGCATTATGCCCATACCACCATTGTACCAATGCATCTTGAACTCCAGCATACACAGAGTAGCTCTTGAAAAGCGAAACTGGCAACGCCATTGAATTAACAATGTGTAAAACAGCTACCGTAATAAATGTGGCTATGTAAAACCAAATGGCCACATACATATGCCGCTCTCTACGTTTAATAATGGTGCCAATCATATTAATACCAAACACTACCCAAATAAGAGCAATGGCAATATCTATTGGCCATTCTAACTCGGCATATTCTTTAGAGGTTGTATAACCCAAGGGTAAGGTAATGGCTGCTGCTGCAATAATAGCTTGCCATCCCCAAAAATGAACCCAGCTTAGCATATCGTTAAACATCCTTGCTTTTAACAAACGCTGCAGAGAATAATAAACCCCGGCAAACATAGCGTTTCCTACGAAGGCAAAGATTATTGCATTGGTATGCAATGGCCGTAACCGACCAAATGTTAACCACGAAATGTTGAAATTAGCTGCCGGATAAAATATTTGTGTGGCAATCGTCAAGCCAACTAACATCCCAACTATTCCAAAAACTACCGTTGCTATGATAAAATATTTTACAATTTTATTGTCATAACTAAACTTTTCAATACTCATAAGTCTATTTTAGAGATTTAGTGTTTTAAGTCCAAACGGCAAAAATAAATTTTATAATATTGTCAAAAACTGACCTAAGTCATAGTTCTTAGAATATTATAAAATATAAAACCTCTTATCAGAGTTTGCCGTTTTATAATTCAATGCTTGAAATTATTAATTTTTAATTTGAATTCTTAACTTTTTCGCAATTATTAGCCGAATGAATAAATATATCTTTTGGAAAACCCTCCTTCTGCTTTCTTTAAGTTGGCATTCAAGTGTAAGCTTTAGTGCCATTCCAAAAGATACCACTACAACTATTAAACTTGGCTTTGTATTACCTGAAGGCGTACATAAGTTAAGTGTACCTTTTGAGCTAAATAATAACCTCATTGTTATTAAGGTTCTTTTAAATAATGCCATTCCATTAAAGTTTATTTTAGATACCGGAATAAGAACAACTGTACTTACCGAAAAAACTTTTACAGATTTACTAAACCTCACCTATTCTCGTAAAATTACAATTCCTGGGGTTGGTGGCGAAAAGTTAATTGATGCCTATGTTACTAATAATGTAACGCTGGAAATAAGTGGCATGATTGGCAGAGGGCATGCACTCATTGTTTTGGAAAAAGATTTATTGCAGCTTAAAAACTACCTTGGTACAAATGTACATGGCATTTTAGGGTACGAGCTCTTTAGTCGTTTTATTGTAGAAATAAATTATAATTCCAAAATAGTCTCCTTTTACGACCCCTCCTATTTTAAAAAAAGAGCTAGGTTTAAATCATACGATTTAGAAATTGTTGACACCAAACCATATATCGAGGCTAATTTCAATTTGAATGATTCAATTGTACACCAAGGTAATTTTATGATTGATACAGGAGCTAGTCACTCATTTTTAATTGATAAAAATAGTGACTTAAGCTTATACATACCTCAACCCACCATTTATAGTCATTTAGGCCGAGGCCTTGGAGGTGAGCTTTTTGGGTATATTTCAAGAATTAACAATGTTACTATTGGTTCCTTTGTTTTTGACGAGGTAATAACCACTTTTCCTGATTCATCAAGTTATGAAATTAGTTCTGCTGCAGGGGATAGAAATGGAACCATCGGTGGTGGGCTTTTAACAAGGTTTGTAGTTATTTTTGATTACATCCACGAAAAATTATATTTACGAAAAGGCAGAGCATATCATAAACCTTTCGAGTATAATTTAAGTGGGTTAGTGGTAAAAGCTACAGGTTTGAGGTTAGATAGATATCAAATTGTTGAAGTGAGGGAAGGAAGCTCAGCAGAAAAATCAGGAGTGATTGTGGGCGATCAAATCTTGATTGTTAATGGACAATACACAAAAAAAATGACCTTGAATCAAGTTCTTGGCATTATAAACGTCAAAGCCAATAAAAACATTCGCATGATCGTTTTGCGAAAAGGAATAAGAACAAAGCTAAGCTTTAAACTTGAAAGGCAAATTTAGCTTAACAACCTGAACCCGATTGGACCTTAAAGGAAACCCACTAAATGTATTCTTTAGCGTTTAAACCCCTTAATTAACCCATTAGCTTTGCGTTTTTAACACTAAAACCCACACTATAATAAGGTTCTGTGAAAATTAGGGTTAATCGGGTTCTGGTTAAAACCTATTCATTTTTATAAATAAAAACATGTGCCTTCTGGTTTTGGATATACCCACGGTACATACCTGAAGTATTAAACTCCATGGCTATATTACCGGCTCTATCTAAGCAAACAACGCCACCGGAGCCTCCTTTTTTAACTAGCTTTTTTTGGATTACTTCTTTTGCGGATTCTCCTACGGAGATATTTAAATATTTCATACGAGCAGCTATGTCGTAAGCCACTGCATTGCGAATAAAGTACTCCCCATGCCCTGTGGCCGAAACTCCACAACTACTATTTTCAGCAAAGGTTCCTGCCCCAATAATTGGAGAATCTCCAATTCTACCATATCGTTTATTAGTCATGCCGCCAGTTGATGTGCCTGCGGCTATATTACCTTCTTTATCAAGCGCAACAGCTCCCACAGTCCCATATTTCCAGTCCTGGTATTGCAATAAGTCACTGGTTTTCTCCGCTTCTTTTTCAAGTGCTTTTTCCAATGCCTTTTTTCTTCGTTCTGTGCCAAAATAAGAATTGTCTACCATCTCCAACCCTTGTTCTTCTGCAAATGTTTCTGCTCCCGGCCCAGCCATCATAACATGAGGAGAGTTATTCATTACCTCTAATGCAGCCCTAATAGGGCTTTTAATAGTAGTAACACCTGCAACAGCACCAGCCTTCCCCGTATTGCCATCCATTACAGAGGCGTCCAGTTCATTTTTGCCTTCGTGGGTATAAACTGCGCCAATACCCGAATTAAAAAGAGGAGATTGCTCCATTACTTGAATGGTTGCAACCACTGCATTCATGCTCGTTCCTCCTTCTTCTAAAATTTTATAGCCATTATGTAAAGCCTCTTCTAGTTTTTCTCGATACGCCTGTTCCTTTTCAGGAGTCATGTTTTCTTTGAGAATAGTTCCTGCACCCCCATGGATAACTAAAGTGATTGGCCCAACCCTATCCGTTTGTTTCGTGCTTTTGTTATCAATTTGAGCTTTTTCTTCATTAGTACTACAACCAATTAATGTGGCAGAAATAATGAAAACGTGAA
>CAZZML010000013.1:0-20062 GCA_964654735.1 uncultured Roseivirgaceae bacterium
TCCCATAAATAAAATTTACAAAATTGTCTATTTCTATCGCTAAGCTTTTTCTTAATAGGTTCATAATAAAAATAATAGTTGTAGAAAACGGTTGTTTTCTATCTCTGGAAAAATCCTTTCCTGAAACACGGAATTCATGTTTTAAAGATTCACTGAAAATTTCATTTTTCACTTTATTGAAAATAAATTTTGCAGTTTTTTTTCATCTTCTAGTGCTTTGATTACAAGTGTAATATAGTCAAAAAATAGTGAATTACCAAACGCATTAAACTGATAATCAATGTGTTAAACTCTTAACTTAATGACATTGGCCACGCGCTAGTGCAGTTTTTCTTTTTATGTAGCTAAGATTCCTCCGGAATGACCGGTTAAGAGATAAAAATTCCAAAAATTCGATTTCCAAAGAGTAAAAATGACTTGCTAAACTGAGAAAACAATTACAACCTAAACGTGTAGCGCACTTTAATGATAAATTGGCTTGAGTTCAGCTGCCAATTCTCATTTAAATCTTGTATCGTATTGTGGTTATACACCACAAAAATATCTCCCAAAGGCAGAAATATATAATGAAGCCTTGAATTTACCCCTATTGATTTTGTATCTGTATCGTATTGCATAAAGCTATTTAGCTGTAAATCTGGCGTTACATTAAGTCGAACTCTACCGCCAATTAAAGTCTGATCGAAATCGCCACTAGGCAAACTGCCTATATTTCTAATGCCTTGGAACTCAAACGTAAGTATGTTAAACGGATTCCAATTTAATTCTATCTCATAGGTATTTAAATTGCCGTCATAAAATGAGCCAAACCACCAACTTGCTTGCCCGTTCACCTTTCGTTTGGCTGCAAAACCAACCTCTGCTCTATACCTAATAAAATGATATGCTGCCGCAGGAATAATTACGCCTTCTGCTATTTCAAAATCAAATGGCAAGTTTTCTCCTGTAGGCACAAAATTGGCCTCCACTCGGTCGCCACTTTCGAACCGCCAATTAATTGGGGCTGTAAAAACACGGTAGGATTCCCAGTTTCCTTTTAAGTTTGACACGTATGATAAGAATAGTTCATTAAACATTTGCCTTACCAAAGACCACTCTGGTCGTGGTGCATACACAACCCCTAACCGGTATCTATTAATTGCCTTTCGAGGCACAAAACCTAGTGAAGGGTCAAACTCATCTCCAATTCGCAAGTAAGTAAATGAGAGGTCCCATAAATCGTTGGGATAGTCGAATTTAAACGAAAAGGCCGTTTGGTCACCGCTTAAATCTTCACGATTAGTGTAAAGAGCTGTAGCTCCAATAAGTACATTTTTATTCCCTTTAAAACTTGTGGTTTGATAGGTAAAATCAACTCCCCCCAAATAGCTTCCTTGCCTCCCAGTTGGATCGCCAAACGTACCAATGAGGCCAACCGAAGACTCTTTCATAATATTTTGACGTACACGCACCACACCCATTTGTGTTTGGGGGATGCTGATATCGGGAGTGGAAACGGCATCGGTGCCAACGAATAATCCACCTAAAGCTGTTTTATTAATTCTGCCATTAATCTTACCCCCCAGAATAATAGGTATTTGTGTGCCTTCGAACAAGCCAATTCTTCTGCTAAAAAAGGGAATTAAATCTCTTCTAAGCCCTAGGCCAAACTCAAAAATATCGGCTCCTTCTAAAAAAAAAGATCTTTTTTCTGGAAAGAAAAGAGGAAACCTTGTAAGGTTTGTTTGGCGGCTATCTACTTCTGTTTCTGCAAAATCGGTATTGGCCGTTAATGAGGCTGTAATATTAGAACCAATACGCTGATTGATATCTATACTCGGCTGAAACTTAAATTCACTTTCCTCTCCTACATCCGAAGCTGGACCTGTTTCCGAATAATTACCTACGATTGAAGGACGAATATTGGTTCCTATCCCATAGCTAAATACTGGCAAATTAGTTATCAACCCCGCTTTGCTGGTTTGCGTAAACCATTGGTCTCTCTTTACGTTACTCCACCGAATTGTTTCTTGGTTCCGTTGAATTCTTCGTTCTATATTAAAACCCCATTCTGTGAGTCCTTTTTTATAATTGATACTTTGAATTGGAATCTTAATTTCAACAACCCAGCCTGACTCAGTTATTCTGGTTTTTGCTTCCCAAACGCCATCCCAATTTTTATTTTCAGATTCTCCACGCCTACTTACTAATGCATCATATCGTGCCCCGCTTGGGTTTACGGCAAATACGTAACCCGATTGCCCATCTTTTGAAGGGTCAATCACAATTCTAATATGGTCTTCATTATTTAAATTAGCATCTCTTAGTTTAGAAAAGCTAACAATTTTAGAAGGTTCAGAATCAAAGCAAACAACGGAGAAATAAATGTTTTTGGCTTCGGCCAGTACTCTCACCTCTGTTTTGCCCGAAGGCATGCCTCCCTCTACCGGAACCGTTGTTTTAAGATTGGTAAGCAGGGGTGCATTTATCCAAGAAGTTTCATTAAGTGCTCCATCAAGTTTAATAGCTTCCTCCACCTTTCCAACAGGGTGAGAAGGTTGCATAAATTCTTGAGCTATTGAAGAAAAGGAAATACTTAATAGCAAAAAAAGAATACCAATCTTGCTCATTACTTAAAAAAATATGAAGTAAAGATAAATCGTTAACCTTCCATAAAAAATGATTTTTATTCATTTTTAGCTCAAATTTATAGCTTTTTACTACTCTTACGTATTAAGATTTAGTCGCCAATTAAGGCTAAAAACGAATAAGCTCTCAAGCTTTATTAGTAGATATTTAGACCATTACCTACTCTACCTTTGAAATATCAATAAAACAAAATACTTCTATTATGAAAAGGCTTAGTTTAATTATCGCAGTTGTTATCTTATTTGTTGCTAGTTCTTGTGCTCCTTCTTATATGTGCCCAACTTATACGAATGCAGATCAAGCTCCTCAAGCTCCGGCTGAGTTAGCTCAAAACGATTTGTAATTTAATTCTTAGTAGATAAAGCTCCAACTAGGAGTAGTACCAAAAGGTCAAGATTCCTACGGAATGACTTTCAAAATGGTATTGACTCTAATGCTTAAACTCTTCGTTAGTCTATACAAACGCCCACCTGCCACTGCCCAAGCTTGCACTAATCAATCTTTACTCATCATCCATTTAAAGATAACCTTAAAGTTTACTTTAGACCCGTGCATTAAAATGCCTATTCTGTAAACTCTACCAGCCACCCAGGTTGTTCCCATAAAACCTAATATCATCAATATCATTGATAAAATCAGTTGCCATGTAGGCACATCAAAAGGAATACGAACCATCATTATAACTGGAGCCGTAAACGGTATCATCGATAGCCAAAAAGCCAAATCCCCACCTGGATCTTTTATCACAGGGCCTAACATCATCATGCTTACTATTACAGGTAGCATAATGGGCAACATAAATTGTTGTGTATCAGCCTCACTATCCACAGCCGAACCAACCATTGCAAATAATGCCGCATTAAATAAGTAGCCCGTTAAAAAGAAGAATAAAAATGCTCCCAGTATTAAAGGAATATTAATTTGACCTAATACATCGTTTATTTTTCCTATTGCTTCTAAGGCTTGAGCATTCCCGCCTCCTGCATTTCCTGCCACACTCATTCCACTAGCTGCATTAGCTGCAACTTGTGGGTCTACATCTAAAAGCATAGGTCCTATGGAAAGAATTGCAAATGTCAAAATCATCCACAAGGCAAATTGTGTTAAACCAACCAGGGCAACCCCCAATATTTTACCCATCATCAATTGATAGGGTTTTACTGAAGAGACTAAAATCTCCACTATTTTGCTCATTTTTTCTTGCATTACGGCTCGCATTACTTGCGTGCCATAAATCATAATAAACATGTATATCAGCAAGCCGCTTATCGTGCCAATAGCCATTGCAATAACAGAACTACCAGAAGTAGAGGCTTCTCCCGAAAGACTTTTTGACTTAATACTAACCCTAGTTCTTATGCTATCCAATGTGTGTTGTTTAAGACCAAGTTTATCCATTTTAGCAGCCTCCAAAGCATATTCAACTGCATCGTCCACATCATCTTCAAGCTCTAATCCAGGTGTTTGCATGGTGTATAGCTCAATGCCTTCAGGATTGTATAAATCCAATTTAGGAACATACAACAAGGCAAAACCATCACCTTTTTCAACATCATTTTTAATCGAATCTTTTATTCCTTCAATTATTTCAAATTGAGCTACACCCTTATCCTCTAATTTGTCTTTTAAATAACCACTTTCATCAACTACTTTAATAAGAAATTGTTCATCAGAATCTTTCACACTTAAATAAATACTTAACCCATACAAACCTCCAATCAAAATAGGCATTAAGAATGTAGCCAATAAAAAACTCTTCTTTTTTACTCTTGAAATATATTCTCGCTTAAGAATTAATAAAATCTTATCCATTATTTGCCTCCTTTACTGTTTGAATAAAAATGTCGTTAATAGATGGAATAAGCTCGTTAAACCCAACAACATGTGTTTTATTTAGCAAGTGCTTAAGTAATAAGTTTGAATCAGAATCATCTGTAACTTTAACTTTGGTTTCAAAAATATTATCTTCTAAAGGGGTTGTACCCAATATTTGATACTGATTATCAAGCGAGCCCATTTCTCCTTGATGGCTTACAATATAGGTTTGTGAACGATAAGTATTCTTAATTTCCTTTTTAGGTCCATCCAAAATTTTATGCGAATTATCAATCAACGCAATATGATCGCATAACTCTTCAACGCTCTCCATCCTATGCGTTGAAAAAATAATAGTGCTACCTTTTTCTCGTAACTCCAAAATTTCGTCTTTAATTATGTTCGCATTTATAGGATCAAAACCAGAAAAAGGTTCATCCAAGATGATAAGTTCAGGATCGTGCAACACCGTGCCAATAAACTGCACCTTTTGCTGCATCCCTTTGGAGAGGTCTTCTACTTTCTTATCCAACCAATCCGGGATATCCAGCTTTTTAAACCAATGCTTAATTTTAGTAATTGATTCTTTCTTTTTTAGTCCTTTGAGCTGCGCAAAATACAAAAGATGCTCGCCTACTTTCATTTTTTTATAAAGCCCTCGTTCTTCAGGGAGATAGCCAATTACTCGAACGTGGCCAGAGTTTAATGGCTCTCCATTAATTTCAATGGTGCCCGCATCGGAGCTTATAATTTGATTAATAATTCGAATAAGGGTGGTTTTTCCTGCACCATTTGGCCCTAAAAGACCAAAAATACTTTGCTTTGGTATGGCCATACTTACATCTGAGAGTGCTTTATGATCAGCATAACTCTTTGAAATGTTGTTTATCGTGAGAATGTTCAACTTTAAGTAGTTTTGTTAATAATCGCTAAAATAGAACGAATTTTGGGTAGTAAATAACCGTTAGTGTAAAAGATGAGTGGTATTTTTTAAGGGTTCTCTCCTACACTGGAATTATGCCTTTTTTTAAATTGAGTTTTTAAGACAATCTAGCTTTTACCTATTCTACTCAACTTCTTGTGGATTGTTGGTGAGTCAAACATTTTTGATGGCGTCACCTCATTTTAATCATATTTATGCTAATTCTTTTCAAAATATTTTTTGTGCCACCACTGAAACACTAATAGAGCCCAAACCTTGGCAGGAGCATCTTCTGGGTTTCGTGAGTGTAATTGTTTTTTCAATGCTTCGATTCCAGCAATATTAAAAATCCCTTGTTCTTCAATGTAACTAGTTTTCAATAAATCATTTTCGAGTAATGAGTTTAGTTCGTTTCTCAGCCACCCCAATAAAGGCACTTCAAATCCGTGCTTTTTACGATTAAATAAACCATTTGGCACATAACTTTTAAAGGTTTCTTTTACAACACGTTTTCTATCTGCACTATTTATTTTACTATCAACAGGTAAGCCAAAAGCAAAATCAACTACTCGATGGTCTAAAAATGGAACCCTGACTTCCAAACTATTCGCCATCGACATTAAATCAACTTTTGTGAGCATATCTCCGGGCAACACTAGGTTTAGGTCAGCCAATAAAGTGTCATTAACAGATTCTTTAGTTCCTGTTTGAACAAAAGGGTTCAGTTTTTGAGGGACTTCTAAATATTCTGATTTAATTAAGCTTGATGCGTACTGGGCATCTCCAATGGCTGCCCAAGCCCAGTATCGATCAGCAGGGCTCATTTTGGATGCCTTTGCAAACCGATTTAATTGCCTAAATGTATTGGTTAGTGCGTTATTTCTTGATTTAGGAAGCAAGCCCCACAAGCCTGAAAACGTGGAAACCATTTTTTCTTTTGTTCCAGCATTAAGCATTTTGTAAATGGCTGCATGCTTATTATACCCTGCAAATAACTCATCTGCTCCATCTCCTGATAAGGCAACCGTTACATGTTTTTTAGTTTCTTTGCTTAGTATGTAAACTGCCAAAGCAGATGAGTCAGCAAAAGGTTCATCTAAATAATCGAGCATATCAAACAAGTGGGCGAATAAATCATTATTAGATAGCTTAAATACGGTATGTTTAGAACCAATATGCTTTGCTACCTGATCCGCATATTTAGTTTCATCAAAATAGGATTCGTCTTTATAGCCAATGGAAAAAGTTTGAAGATCATCAACATGTTTAGCTGCAATGGCAGAAATTACTGAGGAATCGACCCCTCCACTTAAAAAAGTCCCCAATGGAACATCCGAAACCAAACGGTCAGTAACAGATTCTTCAAGAAGCCTTTTAAAATCCACTTTCGATTCCTCGAAAGGTCGATCTTTAATATTGGTGTTGATTTTATAGTAGCACTCCTCTGTAACAACCCCATTAACTATTGTAACATAATGTGCCGGTTTTAGTTTTCTTACCCCTTGAAGCATTGAAACTTCATTTGGTAAATAGTTGAGCTGCAAATAATTATAGAGTGCGTTATAATTTAGCTTTTTTTCTATGCCATAAGCCAGTAAAGATTTTACCTCTGAGGCAAACAAAAGCTTGTCCTCATCTTGATAAATATGCATGGGTTTAATTCCATATCTATCTCGAGCCACAAGTAGTGTTTTTTCTTGCGTATCGTAAAAGGCAAAGGCAAAAAAGCCGTTTAACTTCGAGATATATTGAGACCCGTGCTCTATTAAAAGGTAAAGAAGTACTTCAGAGTCAGAGTTATTCGAAAAAGTAACACCTTTTGATACAAGCTCTTCTTTTAAACTTTTATAATTATAAATTTCTCCATTAAAAACCAGTTTATACCTCCCAGTAGTATCTGTCATTGGCTGGTTAGCCTCAATGGAAGTATCAATAATAGATAAGCGCCTATGGCCTAACCCCACCATTTCATCATTGAATAACCCATGATTATCTGGCCCACGGCTTTCCAGAGCCGAGGTGGCTTTGGAAAGGTTAATCATATTAAAACGACCCACCTGATTAAACGCAAAAATGCCAGTTACTCCACACATAGCTCAAATAACTGGCATTTTTAAAGATTTAACAACCAATAAATGGTCTTTACTTAATGGGCTTCACTATTTATCCTAGATCGGCTTTCACCTGTTACTACATTATAAAGCGTTTTAAAATCATCGGCAGTTTGATCTTTGCGAACCATGCCAGGCGTTAAGTACACTTCAATCTCGTTATCATCATACCAAGAAACAGTACCACCATCAACTCTATTTTCCATAACAATGGAGTTATCTTTAATTTTTATGACCAAATAATTCAAACTATTTCTAGGTTGCTGTGATGAGCCTGCAACTTCATACGTACATAACACATAGGTTTTGCTATCATTTAAGACATAATTAACATCTTCACCCAGTTTCTTCGTAGCTACAGATTTATAATCTCCAGTAATGGGTTGTGAAACTAAGGGCTTAGTGCCACCACAACTTACCAAGCTAGTCAACAAAATCAAATATATGAGTATGTTATTCAAACTTACTCGATTATAATTTTTCTAACCTCTCTCTTATCCCTAAACTGTAATTCCACAAAATAAATGCCCCTACTTAAATTCTTTAAATCAATTTCTCTACTAAAATCACGACTATTTTTAGATTCAGTATTAGCATAGAACTGTGTACCTATGGTATTAAATATTTTAATATAAATTTCCCCCTTATAATCATTTGAAATATCTAAGTTCAATTTTTCCCCTACAGGGTTCGGGTATAGAAAGATTGATTTGCCTAGATTATTTTTTTCAAGTGATGCAATAATTGAGCTATTACCAGTTCTTACAATGCAGCCCAATATATCTACCGCAACAGAATAGGCACCGCTTTCAACAGCCAAATAGGTTTGTTGTGTTGCTCCTATAATAGAATCATTATTCATAAACCATTGGTAGGTATCACCTCCATCATTAGCCACCAAATTTAACTGAGCACCATTGCTTGCAACCGCTTCTTCTGTAAATGATGGTGTATGAAGTGGAGAAGATTTTACTATTTCAGAAGCAATTTGGGTTCCATTTTCAGGACTTTCTAAAGTAAGTGTAACTGTGCTTTCTCCAACACCGCTATATGTTACTTCAAAAGGCCCTATTCCGTTTCCAGTAGCGGGTGTTGCATTTGCTCCAAAATCCCAATCCATACTTGAAATACTCCCGGTTGAAGTATTGGTAAAAGTAACCATTTGTCCATCACATCCAGTATTACCCTCCATACTAAAACCAGCTACTGCATTTCCTTGCGGGCCTGTTAACATAACATCATCTAATGCCATTCCTACATCTACAGAGGCATAATCGGTTTTAAAATAAAATCTAAAGGCGACTCTATCGTTTCCACTAAAATCATTTAATTTAACTGATTTAGTATCGAAATTTCCATCGGTAGTGCCGGTAAACAAAGGTATTGCAGGCCAACCTTGTTCGGGGTTATCTTCTCCTATTTTATCGTACCAGCCATCTTCAACTTCGGGGTTTAGTTGTTGCCAGTTTTTACCAAAATCGAGTGAATATTCTAAAATAAATCCATCCCATCCATCTTCAAAAGAGTAATTTGCTTTAAAAGATAGTTCATAGTCTCCAAGCAACGAGAAATCAAACATTGGAGTATATAAATATGCTATAGAGCGGTTTTTATATTTTTCTTCATTAATGCCGGTTACCCAGGCAAAACTACCAGAAGCGGTTCCTTCTTTTCCTGCAATACTTGAATTTCCTCTTTCCAAAGGTGTTCCACTAATGTTTTCAACAAGAAAATCATTAAAGTTAGATTCCATATCGCCCCCATCAGCCAAGGTGTAATTGGAACCTTTAAATGCCACAACACTAATTATAGAGTTTTTTGTATAGGAATGATTGCCTCCTGGATATGTAATGGTTAAAGATACATCATAGACCCCCCCAGACTGATATGCATGTTTTGGGTTTTTCTTATCGGAAACTCCTCCATCTCCAAAATCCCAGCTAAATGTTTCAGCTCCTTTTGAAATATACTCAAACTGGATGGTATCGCCAGGTAAATTAACCGAAGAGCTGGCAACAGAAAAGAATGCTCTGGGGTCGGTTTTGGTTATCTCAAAGTCATCAATCATTATGCCATCAAAAACATAAACTTCATTGGAGTAAGCATTGGTAACTGAAGCCACTAAACCAAAATACACTTCGCTTTCTCCGTTCCCAATTATTTCAGACAGGTTATAAGACACCGTTTGAGGAGCAAACTCAGTATTATCTAACACCCACCCATTCCCACTCTCAAATAGTAAATATTCATGCGACTTATTCATCCAGTTTTCCCCTCTTCCATCACCTGATTTGCCAAGGCTCTGCCAAACCATGCCGCCATCTATGCTATAAATAACACTAAATCCAGCAACAGCCGAGTCGGAATTAACATCCATGCTCAAATCAAATTTAATATTGTAGTCGGCTGTGGTATCTGAAAGATCAAATTTTGGAGAAATTAGTGCGGTAGAGTAGTCTGCATCAGGCTTTAATAAATTTGCGTCCAGATCGGTTTTCCAAACCTGTGTGCCACTACTTGGGGTATTAAGTGTATTTGTTGGCACACCTTGTTCCCAAATATCTGTACTACCTTTAAATACTATTTGTATAAATTCACTTGGGTTCTCAAAATCTCCTCCATCGGTTAATGCATAAGGCACAGTAACCGGAGCTAAATTTTGAATAATAGTTTTATGTCTAGCAGAGGAAACGCTTGGGGAAGTGTAGTCACGACCTAAAATATCTGAAACACCTGATATATAATACTGTAAAATGGAGGTGGTTCCGGGGTTAGGAATAGTAAATGAATATACGCCACCGCCATCATCGTTCATATTTTGATCTGTTTGAGTAGCAAAATCATCAAATGAATAATGAAGAACAGGCTGTTCTACTGCAAGTGTGGTATCGGAATAAACTTGAACCGAAACTAAAATATCATCAACCAAATTGTCAATTATCAAATCTGGTTGGTGTTTCATATAGGTATGCACCCATCCCATCTCGGCAAAAAAGCTCATCATATTAGGGCCTGGGTCATGCACGGATTCTCCACTGCCAATTTGAGGGGTTAATAGTGCATCAATAGTGCCATTATAAATATTTTCGTCCCAGTGCGAAATACTCGAGCCTGCATTATAGCTGCTAGGCGCATAAATTTTGGGAAGAGTACCACCATTAGAAGTAACAGCAAGCGGTGAATTTACAAAAAGGTTATTGCTCGTATAAAAATCTCCTAGTTCAGTAGAGTTGTTGGGCACATCATAAATATTAACTCCACTTCCATCTTCAATATATTGGTCAAATACACCCGGGTTTCTTCTGCCTTGGCTATTTGCATCATCATAACTGTTTAATGCAAAAAAGCCAAGACCATGGCCTATTTCGTGTAAAACTACGGTTACAAAATCATGCGTACCACCAGGGGTATTGCCATCGATGCCATAATACCAATTAAAAGTACTGTTGAACGAAGCATTAATATCTGCTTCATCAGGCTCGTTTAAATCATGACCTGCCATTTTTTCTGCCAATGCTACGTTATACAAAGTAGAATCATTGGGGGCACCTTCAAACCCTTTGTACAGCCCACTTGTACCTGCCGAACCAAGTACTCCTGATCCAAGATCTTTAAAGGTGGCATCAATATTAATTGGCATGTCGGATTTTATTATGACTGACCAAATATCTACTGCAAATTGAAAGGCATCTTTGGCCTCTTGCTCACCTTCAAACCCATGGTAAGTTACTACAATTTGAGCTGTTTGTGCAGTAGCATTTACTCTTGCATTACTTATACTTTTTAAAAAATTAGATGGTGGTGGTATATGAAAATCTGTATGGGTATAATCTGCCGGGCAGACTATTACAGGGGGCGTAAAATTCTTTTGCGAAAATGAATTTATTGCACTAACAAATGTAATAAGTATTATTAAAGGTAATATTCGTTTCATATTATATTAAATTTGAATTATGAAGATGAAAAATTCACTAAAACTAGTTCTTTTTTGGGCATTTTTTGTAATGAATTGCAAAAATATTCCTCAAAAATCAAGCTCAGTAACAAAAGACCAGCTGTTTTATTTTAAAACTACAGAGTGCATGGGCACTTGCCCGGTATTTACATTTACAGTATTTGCCAATGGAACATGTTCCTACCAAGGCATTGCTAACGTAGATAAGTTGGGAACATACTACGGATCGCTTACTACAAACCAATTAAAAGAGTTAAAAGACGGGTTGTCAGCATCAGATTTTTTTAATATTGAAATAAAAAATAATACGCTTGTAAAAGATTTGCCCAGTAAGTATTTGTATTATAAAGATGGCGAAAAGGAAAAAACTATTATGTATTATAACGCTCAAAATAAGGCAATTGATGAAACAATTGAATTGGCAAATACACTGATTAATAATGTTGAATGGAGTAAAAAATAACATTTCATTTAGATTATTTTGTTAATTTCAATAATCCTCCAAAAGATTTGCAGATTATGAATCTAACAAACTTATTCCCCCTGCTTATTGCTCAGGAAATCAATTTTACCTAACCACTATCTTTCTTACTTCCTGCTTACCTTCAAATTCTATCTTAACTGTATATATACCTCTAGGAAATTTTGCGAGGTTTATAGATGATAAATTTTCTTTGGTGTTTACTTGTGCAATCAGTTTACCTGTTGAATCAAATACATGTATTTTACTATTCGGCTTTGATCTAACATTTAGTATTCCGTATGTTGGATTTGGATAAACACTATAAACATCCATCTCTTCATCTAAGCCAACAACTACTGTGGCAAACACATCGGATGTAGCGGTACATCCAAACGCAGTAGAAACCTCGCAAGTATAATCTCCAATTTTAGATGGATTATAGTAATTTTTAGTTGCTTCACCTCCAGTTATTATTTCATTCTCAAAATACCACTGATAAGTACTTTCACCTGCAGGAACCTCCATTACAGAACCAGTTTGCGTAATGGTTACATCAGGCAATGGTTTTACAATAACATAAAGGTTGCCAGAAATATTAATGGAACAACCTGAAACAGCATGAACAGCTTTAACTACCAAAGTAATTTCTTCGGTAATACTTTCAGATTCGATTATTAGGTCATTCCCATCTCCGGATGCAGAGGTTATTTCACTACCATCTTCAACATTAATTATTTTATAGTCCACTCCGGTATCAGAATTTTCAATCGTAAATATTGCTTTTTCTCCACTACATATTGCACTTGTAAAATTTTTGGTAACAGTTTTACTAAAAGGGCCAAATGCAATAAATATAGGTTGTGTTGAAAGTAAAGCTTCACAACCACTCGTATTTGTTGTTTTTATATAAGTGGAAATTGTCTCTTCTAATTCACCAATATTTAGATCCATATCATTTCCATTGCCAATTTTGTATGTACTAACAGACTTATTTGTGCTGGCATTAAAAGCCTGATATTTTACACCAACATTAGCATTCTTAACTGTTATTATTCCATCTAAATTATCGCAAGCAGTAAATTCAGTTATATTGGTTTCAACCTCATTATTTATAGCAGTACCGATAACTACATTTACATAATCTACTTTTGTAACAACAACATCTCCTGATAGCCCGGTAACAGTTAGTGTAGTTGAATATTGTCCATTGGCTGCATACATTACCTTATGAGGGCCTGAGCCGGTTGCATTTTCGGGGGAAGCCCCAACACCAAAATCCCAACTATAATCAGAAATTGTTCCTGAAGAGTTATCGTTATATATTACTGTATCACCTTCGCATATTTGAGGATTGGATGATAAAAAGTCTGCAACAGGCGTACTTGAAGGCCCGTCAACTTCAAAATCATCTAATGCCATACCAACATCTGTTTTTGCGGCATCTGTTTTAAAATGAATTCTAAAACCAACTTTTGCATTTCCAGCTAAAAATGAAACATCATTTGTTTTAGGTTCAAAACCAGAAGTAGAATCCGTAAATAGTGGAATAGCTGGCCAGCCTTGATCCGGGTTATCCTCACCAATTTTATCATACCATCCACTAGCAACAACTGGATTCAATTGCGACCAATCTTTGCCTGAATTTATAGAATATTCTATGATAAATCCGTCCCAACCTTCTTCAAAAGAATAGTTTGCACTAAAAGATAACGTGTAAGTTCCTGCTGATGAAAAATCATAACCGGGAGTGTATAAGTAGGCTAAAGAATTATTAACATACTTATTTTCAGTCAGGCCGGAAACCCATGCATTGTCTCCACTGGTAGTTCCCTCTTTACCTGCAATATCAGATTTGCCTCTTTCTAATGGTGTACCTGATAGGTTTTCTACAAAAAAGTCATCGGGGTTATCCTCAAAATTTCCTCCATTGGCAGCAAGGTAAGGAATTGGCCTGCTCGGTAAGATTACAATTTCTTTATGATCTATACTTTGTCCATTATTAATTTCCAAAGTAATAGGATATATGCCAGGTGAAGCAAATTTATGTGTAGGATTAGTATCTGTGGATGTATATCCATCACCGAAGTTCCAAAACAGATTATTTACGGTACCTGTTGAATTATTGGTAAAGTCAACTTCTGTTCCAGTATAGGTTAGTTTATTTTCGATAGACATGCTGGCGAAAGAACTCGTGCTAAAAGAAGAAGTGGTAAAAAGGCCTCTTCCATACGTAGCTGCAAGAAGTAATCCGTCTGATTGTCTAAATTTAATCATACGAGTACTAACATTGGCCAATCCTATATTTGTTGTAACCCAATTAGGAGTAGCTGTTGTAATATCTTCGGTTGACCATACACCCAATTCTGTGGCGATAACAACTTGCTTTCTGTCGTAAGGATTATACAATCCATAATACACGGGAAAATCGTCCAGATCACCTTCTTTTGATTTCCAGTTAGCGCCTGCATCAGTTGTTTCAAAAATTGATTGAACACCATAATTTGAAAAAGTGGCTAATAATTGATCGTCTGAGGAGCCTACATCAATTGAAGATACCCAGCTACCCGGGGTTGCATCAAATTTGCCTGTAATGTTTGTTATATCCATCATTCCATCTGCATTGTCAATTCTAAAAATTAATCCACCCCCACTAGATTGAACTCCAACAAACAGTCTGTTTTCTGTATATGGGCTAGCTTTTATGGTTGTTAATGCGCTGCCATCCAAATCAATATTTATTACTTCTAAATCTGTGGGTGAATCAGTAATATTACTTATTCTACCAATCTCATTTGTTTCAGCTGCCCCATATAAAATATTTGCGTCACTATCATATTCGGTTGGATTAATAAATCTACCGATGCTATTATTATCAAAAAATAAATTACCAAAAGACTCTCCGTGATTAGTAGAATACCAATAATTACTATACACATAACTTGTAATCTGAAAATTTGGATCATCCCGGTCAATATGGCAAAAACCTCCATCCCCTCCTGTTGCTACTGTTGTAGAATTTACTCCTGCATCTAGGAAACGTTGCGTGCCATTATCTTGTGATCCTGCCAAAAACTCATTTGATAGCACTTCGTTTACCGTTGTTGCTGCATAAAACTGTGTAACATTATAGTTTTTATTCCTGGAAATAAAGTCAGGATCAGTGGCATCTCCTACATCTGAAGAATAAAAAACCCCACCGTCATTTCCAAAAATTGCTTCGTTTGGGTTTTCTGGTCTAAATACAATTGCGTGCTGATCGGCATGTACAAAGGCATCACAGCCTCCTGTCCAGTAACTTACCATTCCCCAGGTATTACCCCCATCGGTAGATCTATGTAAATCAATACCTCCAACAATTACAATATTTTCATCTGTTGGATGCACCCCAATAATAAGATCGTACCAAGCCTGCCCTCTTGTAAAATCATTTGATGATTCTGTGCAATCCTGATTGCTATATTTGGGAATTGGCAAGTCAGACCAGTTGTCTCCTCCATCTGTGGATTTTACCAACCATTTAACACTACCACTATGATTTGAAGACATGGCATAAATTACATCATTACTGGCAGGTGATATACCCACTTCAACCCGATATCCTCCTGATGAAGGACTTACTGATGACCAGGTAACGCCATCATCTGTGGATTTGTGGACGTTACCTGAAAAATCTCCGGCAAATAAATCACCATTGGCAGCCAGCTCAACATCCGCCATATCCATTGAGGCCGTTGCTGGGCTATCCCATGTGTCTCCTCCATCTGTTGAGCGTTTGATACCATTAGCAGTTGCTGCAATAATTGTAGAATTATTGGTAACAACCATTTTGGGTACATAACTAAAACCAGATGTATTAGAAAGCTGTGTCCAATTTTCACCTCCATCGGTACTTTTCCATATTCCTAATGCTGCAAAATCGTATGTATATCGTTCACCGGTTCCTAAATAAAACGTGTTTGTACTATTAGGATCGTAGGCAAGGGTTGCAATAGATAAACTTGCCATAAAGTCATCAATTTTTATCCATCCAATATTCTGGTTGGTTATATCTTCGTTTACCCAAAGTCCACCGGATATGCCTCCTGCCCAAACTTTTTTGTTGGTGGCATCATTAGGATCAAACATTAATGCCCGGGTTCTGCCTCCTACATTATTAGGCCCTCTTTCATCCCACTGTACCTGGTCGGCAGAAGTCTTGCTTCTATTTCCGTTTTTATACTTGGCTTTTAGCTTCTCATAAGCCGCAACTTTCCTTTCAACAGGTGGAAAACCCAAACTTGGATCTTTGGTCATTTCAAAATGTTGTAAAGCAGCTAAATCAGGCCTGTCTTGCTTAGGTAATTTTAATATCTCCTGATAAGTAAGGTTCTGATACTTGTTTTTTAATTTTAACTGATGTGTAAAAAGTTCTTTAGAGGAGTATGAAGTAAATTCTATCGATTCAAATATTATATAAGCAATTGCTGCAAAAACTACGGCTATCACCGGTTTGTAAATGTTCTTCATGTTAACTTGGCTGGGTAATTCTTATATTACAGGGTTCAATTCACAATACTAATTAAATTTCAATTATTTACCTCTAATAATTGGGTAGATAATAGCTCTGCCGGATGCCAGGATTTTTCTTCAGTACCATCTTTTATTTGATGTCTGCAGCTTGTACCAGAAGCAATTACAATTCCATCTTCCAGTTCTCTTACTGCTGGAAATAAAACCAACTCTCCAATTTTCATTGAAACATCGTAATGCTCTTTTTCATAGCCAAAAGAGCCTGCCATACCGCAACAACCGGATGGGATTAGTTCAACTTGGGCTTGGGGGATAAGATCAAGCACTTTTTTTAAAGGAGTAAGGGATGACAAGGCCTTTTGGTGGCAATGCCCATGGTATTTAATGGTTTTATTTAAAGGCTTAAACTGATGCGTTGTTACATTGTCCTTATCAATTTCATTTGCTAAAAATTCTTCGAATAAAAAGCAATTTTTGGAGAGTTCTTTAGCAGCAATTTGATTCGTTGCTAAATCAATATACTCATCTCTAAACGAGAGGATGGCCGAGGGCTCTATGCCAATTAAGGGGGTTTCTCTGGAAATTTGGTTTTTAAGTAAATCGAGGTTTTTATCAACCAGTTTTTGAGCTTTGCCCAACAACCCTTTCGAAAATAATCCTCTGCCCGTATCCTCCACAGAAGCCAATTCCAGCTTATATCCTAGTTTGGAAAGCAGTTTTACTACTGCTTTGCCCACTTCTAAATCGTTATAATTTGTAAATTCATCGGCCAATAGATACGCTCTTCCTTTTTCTTCTACTCGTTCAATTCCAAAATTAGATTTTTGGTTTTGAACAAACCATGAACGAAATGTTTGCTTATTTAGCTCAGGCATTGAGCGTTTTTCGGCAAAGCCAATAATGCGTTTAAATAGCCTGCTTAAAGCACCATTGGCAATCAATTTATACGACCAAGGAGCCAACATAGCTAGCTTATTTAATGTATTGAAATTCGAGATTAGCCTTGTCCGTAATGAAATGCCTTTTCTTTTTTGGTATTGATGCAGAAACTCTGCCCGAATTTTAGCAATGTCAACATTAGAGGGACATTCTGCTTTACAGCCCTTGCACGCCAGGCACAAATCAAATACCTCTTTAATTTGTTCGCTCTCAAATGGGTTCTCTTCTCCTCTTCCAGCGATTTCTCTAAACATATTTGCCCTACCACGGGTTGTATGCTTTTCGTTACGAGTGGCCATATAACTTGGACACATCGTACCACCTGTTAATTCTGTTTTTCGGCAATCGCCTGCCCCATTGCATTGCTCTGCTGCCCTTACAATTCCTTCTGTTTCAGAAAAATCAAAAATAGTATCGTACAAAGGTGTTGTTTGCCCTGGTGTAAACCTTAGTGAGCTATTCATTGAAGGGGTATCTATAATTTTACCGGGGTTAAAAATATTATTGGGATCCCATGACTTTTTTACTCGCTTTAGTAATTCATAATTTTCCTCACCAATCATAAAAGGGATAAACTCACCTCGCAAACGCCCATCACCGTGTTCCCCACTTAACGATCCTTTGTACTTTTTAACCAGTACACTAACTTCTTCCAATACTGTTCGAAATAATTTATTGCCTTCTTCTGTTTTTAAATCCAAAATAGGACGCAGATGCAACTCTCCGGAACCGGCATGCGCATAATGCACACAGTTCAAATCATATTTTGCCAGTAACTCGTTTAACTCTAAAATATACTCGGGCAAGTCCTCCACTTTTACAGCCGTATCTTCAATTACTGGTACAGCCTTAGGGTCTCCGGGCACATTAGATAATAGACCAAGACCAGCTTTTCTTAGAGCCCAAACCTTAACTGCATCCTCATTCCAAACAATAGGAAAATGATAACCTAAATTTTTGCCTTTTAACTGATTAATTAAAGCATCAGCTTCTCTTTGAACTTCTTCTTTTGAATCTCTTTTTAATTCTATTACTAATAAAGCCTTGGGATCACCTTGCATAAAAAACCGATTAGGCTTTTGAGAAACACTAGTTTTGGTGCGTTCCAAAATATGATGATCCATTAACTCAACCGCACTGGGATTATAATTAAGTGCTATTTGCGTTGCTTTGAGTGAATCATACACGGTTTCAAAATGGGCACAAACCAAGCCAACTTGCTCAGGAGGCAAGTCAACCAAGCCTATTTTAATTTCGGTAATAAATGCCAAAGTGCCTTCGGAACCGGCAATTAATTTGCAAAAATTAAAAGGCTTATCTCCCTCTTCAAAAACACCAGAATTCATTAGTAAATCTAATGCATAGCCTGTGTTTCTACGAGGAATTACAGGATCGGGGTAATGCGATTTAATTAATTCTCTATTGCCTTTTTCTCCTAAAATCGACTTTATTTCTCGATAAATATTGCCCTCAATACAATCATCTAGGAGGCTGCATTTTTCTTCAAACTCTTGAGAGGATAAACTAGAAAAGACCGCTTCTTCGCCATCAGACAATATGGCTTTTATTTCTAAAAGATGATCGCGAGTACTACCATACACTACTGAGTTGGCTCCACAACTATTATTGCCAACCATACCGCCAATCATAGCTCTGTTTGCAGTAGATGTTTCTGGACCAAACAATAACCCATAAGGGTTGAGGTGCAAATTAAGTTCATCACGGATTACTCCTGGCTGAACTCGCACCCATTTTTCTTCTTTATTTACTTCTAAAATTTGTGTATAAGTACGAGATACATCTACTACAATACCTCCACCTACAACTTGGCCTGCTAACGAAGTGCCCGCAGTTCGCGGAATGAGAGATAACTCATTCTCCTCTGCAAAATTAATGAGCAACTTAATGTCATTGTCATTTTTAGGGTAGCACGCTGCCAAAGGTATTTGCCGATAAGAAGAAGCATCGGTAGCATAAAGCCTGCGGGTTGTTTCGTCTAAAAGTAATTCGCCTCCAAGTTGTAATTTTAAGGCTTCTAAAAAATGATTGTCAATAAATTCTTCCATAATCGATTCAAAAATAGTTTTGTACTCAATTAATGCCAATTATATTCGTTTATTTAGTAATCTAATAATTTCAGCGTTTATGCATATCAGGCAGGTTTATTTTACAAGTTACCTATTAATTGGCTTAATTCTATTAAGCTCTTGTGCAGGGCATAAATCAAAGCGAAGCAGGATAGAGACAGTTATTAAAAAGGCCAGATCTTACACGGGTACTCCTTATAAATGGGGAGGCACAACTCGATCAGGAATGGACTGTTCGGGTTTATTGCTAAACTCATTTAATGCCATTGATTATAAAATACCTAGAACCTCTGCTGCACAAAGTAAAATAGGTAAAAAGGTATCGAAAGGTGATATTAAGCCCGGAGATTTAGTGTTTTTCGCTACTGGTAAAAAGAAACGAAAAATTACACATGTTGGGCTTGTAACAGAGGTTCGAGGAAAAAGCAATATCAAATTTATTCACGCCTCTTCGAGTGTTGGTGTAACCGAAAGCAATATGGCCAGTAATTATTATAAAAAAAGATTTAGGATGGCTCGTAGGGTTCTATAATTTTAACGAAGCATAAGGAAAAAGACAAATAAATTTGTAATGGTAATTTAGCCTGAATAATTCATGAATAATCTATTACGCATTCCAATTGCCAACCATTC